>NZ_NEUE01000299.1:0-7917 GCF_002910905.1 Streptomyces sp. SM11
TCTCCGCCGAGCGGATGGACGCCCACACCGCGGCCCTCGCCGGCCCCGCCCCCTCCGGGCAGCTGGTCGGCGCCCACTGACGGCCCCGGTCCACGTGCCGCGCAGGCGCGCGGGCCGGGCGCCACGGCCCTTTTCACCGGGGCCGTCCCCCTGGGCCGCGACAGCGGGGGCAACAGGGGCAGCGGCACGGCCGCGAAGACCGTGCGCGGAGTGATCGGGTCGGAGAAGGCCGAGTTCTTCGCCGACCCCGACACCGTGAAGGCCCTCGCGGCCAAGGGGTTCACCGTCCGGACGGAGACCTCCGGATCCTGGGCGATGGACCGGCTGCCCCTGAAGGGGTACGACTTCGCCTTCCCCAGCTCCAAGGCCCCGGCCGATGAGCTGCGCCGGGGAGCCGAGGCCCAGGGCGGCCCGCTGCGGCCGTTCTACTCGCCGCTCGTCGTGGTGGCCCACCGGCAACGCGGCCGAGGTCCTCGCGAACAACGGGCTGACCCGGCTGCGGGCCGACAACGGGTCGAAGTTCGCCACGCAGGGGACGCTGCTCATGGACCCCTACCTGGCGGCGGCCGAGGACGACCGGACCTGGCAGCAGCTCAAGGGGGCTTCCGGGCATGCCGAGTTGAGCGGCACGGTGTTCATCACGAGCACCGATCCCGTCACCTTCAACTCCGGTGCCCTCTACCTCGCCGCCGCCTCGTACGTCGCCGACGGCGGCCGGGTGGCCACGGACGAGAAGGCCGTGGAACGCACCGCTCCGCTGATGCGCAAGCTCGTCCAGATGCAGGGCGCCCAGCAGACCAGCAGCGACGCGCCGTTCCGGGACTTCATCAGCGGGGTCGGCAACCCCCTCGTGCTGGTCTACGAGTCGCAGGTGGCCTCCCTGCTGATGAGCGGCGGGCGGCAGGAGATCGGCGACCTCGTCGTCCTCTACCCGGACACCACCGTGTCCAGCGACCACACCCTCGTACCGCTGACCGACCACGGCCGCGAGCTCGGTGAGCTGCTGTCCACCGATCCCGGGCTGCGGGAGCTGGCGGTACGGCACGGGTTCCGGCCCCAGGGCGCGGCCGCCGACTTCAGCGCCGCGACCGCGGAACACACCGCCTACATCGACCAGCGGCTGACCGGCGTACGCCAGGCGCCCGTGCCCACCGCGGAGGTGCTGCGCTCGATGGCGCGGCGGGCCCGCGGCTGACGACGCCCCGGCTCGCGGCCAGCTCTGTTCCCGGATCCGTACTCGCAGCACAGGAGACCGCCACCATGCCCCAGGACGCCGGACCTCAGAACGCCGGACACCGGAACGCCGGACCCCAGGACCCCCGACGGCCGTTCGATCCGCCGACCACCCCGCTCGTGCTCACCCCGCCCGCGCCCGTCGCCCCCGTCCGCGCCGAACAGGCCGCCGGGCTCGTCCCGGTCGGGGACGCCGTGCGGGCCGAGATGGTCCGGCGGGCCGAGGAGTACGTCGAGGGACTCGCCGGACTCGACGCCCGCTCACCGGAGTTCGGCGCCCGGGTCGGCGAGATCGCCGCGCTCGGGCAGAGCGACATCCGCAGCGCCGCCCAGCAGTCCAACCGGATACTGGACCGCACCGTCCGCTCACTCGCCTCCGGCGAGGGCGAGACCCCGGCCCGGGTGGGGTCCTCGCTGGCCGAGCTGCGCCGCACGGTCGAGGACCTCGATCCGCGCGACGCCCCCGGGCGCGGGGCCCGCCGGCTGCTGTCCCGGCTGCCGGGCGGGCGCCGGCTGCGCGACCACATCGCGAAGTACGCCTCCGCCAAGAGCACCCTCGACCGGATCGTGCGCTCGCTCCGCACCGGCCAGGATGAACTGCGGCGCGAAAACGCCGCGTTGCACACCGAGCGCACCCGCCTCTGGGACTCCATGGGCAGACTGCAGGAGTACGCGGTCCTCACCGAGGCCCTCGACGGCGTCGTGGAGCGGCGCGTCGCGGAGGCCGAGGCGGCGGGCGATCCGGTACGGGCGGACGCGCTGCGGGCCGACGTCCTCTTCCCCGTACGGCAGAAGCACCAGGATCTGCTGACCCAGATCGCCGTCTGCGCCCAGGGGTACCTGGCGATGGACGTCGTACGGCGCAACAACGACGAGCTGATCAAGGGCGTCGACCGGGCGGCCACCACCACCGTGTCCGCGCTGCGGATCGCGGTGATGCTGTCCTCGGCGCTGGAGAACCAGCGCCGGGTGGCCGAGCAGGTGCAGGTGCTGCGCTCGACCACCGAGGACCTGATCCGGGGCAACGCCGAGATGCTCGCCACGCAGAGCGGGGAGATCCAGCGCATGGCGGCCGACCCGGCGGTCGGCGTCGAGACCCTGCGCACCGCGTTCGGGCAGATCTACGCGACGCTCGACGCCATCGACACGTACAAGGCGCGGGCGACCGACACCATGGCGGCCACCGTGGAGTCGCTGACCGCCGAACTCCAGGAAGCCGGCGCCCGGTTGGATCGCAGCCGCACCGCGGACACGTCGCTGGAAGGGGGCCGCTCATGAGAGGCCGCCGCCCGGGAAAGGCCCCCTGGCCCGGCGCGCCCTCGCCGGCACCCGCACGCCTGGCCGCCGCCTGCGGCGCACCCTGCTGCCGCTGCTGGCCGCGGCCCTGCTCGTACCGCTCGCCGCCTGCACGGCGGACAAGGACGCCGGGCGGGACACCGGCCGGGGCGACGACGGGCGGGCGGGCACGGGAACGCTCCGGATCCTGTCCTCCAGTGAACTCAGCGACATGGAACCGCTGTTGGAGAAGGCCCGCGAGGCGACCGGGATCACCGTGCGGCCCACCTGGACGGGCACGCTGGACGCCGTCGAGCGCCTGGCTTCCGGGAAGACGGACGGGGCATTCGACGCGGTGTGGCTGTCGTCCAACGACTACCTGCGCCTCGACCCGGAGGCCGCCCGCAAAATCGCCTCCCAGACCCCGCTGATGGCCTCCCCGATCGCCCTCGGGGTGCGGCCCGCGACGGTGCGGCGACTCGGCTGGGACGACGGGGCCGTCACCTGGGCACAGGTCCACCGGGCGGTCGCGGCCGGGGACCTGACGTACGGGATGACCGACCCGAGCCGCTCCAACTCCGGTTTCGCCGCGCTGATCTCGGTGGCGTCCGGGCTCTCCGGCGCACAGGCGGCGCTCACCGACGCCGACGTACGCGAGGCCGGGCCGAAGCTGAAGGGGTTCATCGCGGGACAGCGCCTCACCTCGGGCTCCTCCGGGTGGCTGGCCTCCGCGTACGCCCGGCGCTCCACCGTGGACGCGCTGATCAACTACGAGTCGGTGCTGCTGTCGCTGAACCGGGACAGCGACGCCGGGCTGACCGTGATCCGCCCCCGCGACGGGGTGGTGACCGCCGACTACCCGCTGAGCGCGCTCACCGGGGCCACCCCGGAGGCCCGGGACGCCGTAGGGACCCTCGCCGAGCACTTCCGGTCCACCGAGGTGCAGCGGGAGATCACCGAGCTGACGCTGCGCCGTCCGGTCGTGGCCGCCGCGCGCCCCGCCGATCCGCTCTCGCCCGAACAGCGCCGCGAACTGCCGTTCCCCGGTACGCGGTCGGTCGCGGACGGGCTGCTGTCCTCGTACGAGCACCGGCTGCGACGCCCGTCGCGGACCGTGTACGTGCTGGACACCTCCGGGTCGATGAAGGGCGGGCGGCTGGCCCGGCTGAAGTCCGCGCTGAACGGGCTGACCGGCGGCTTCCGGGAGCGCGAGCAGGTCACGCTGCTGCCGTTCGGGTCCGCCGTCAAGCAGGTCCGCACGCACGTCGTCGACCCGGCGGACCCGAAGGCGGGCCCGGCGGCGATCCGGGCGGACACGGCCGCGCTGACGGCCGAGGGGGACACGGCGATCTACTCGTCGCTCGCCGCGGCCTACGACCGCCTCGGCCCGGACACCGAGTCCGCGTTCACCTCCGTCGTGCTGATGACGGACGGCGAGAACACGGCAGGCCGGTCGGCGGCGGAGTTCGCGGCGTTCTACCGGGCGCTGCCCGCCGCCCGGCAGGTCACCCCGGTGTTCCCGATCGTGTTCGGCGACTCCGACCGCTCGGAGCTGGAGTCGATCGCCGCGCTGACCGGCGGCCGGCTCTTCGACGGGACGAAGAAGGAGGGCCCGGGCTCGCTGGACGGGGCGTTCGACGAGATCCGTGGCTACCAGTAGGAAGGCGGCGGGGAAGAGGTCCCTGGCCGACAGCGAGGGTCCGGCGGGAGGAAACTCGGCGGCGGCCCGGATGATCGGCTATCTGGAGTCGGCACGGAATCTGACCGGCAGCGCCGCCGCCCTCGGCGGTCTCGCCCTCACCTTCGCCGGGTTCGCGGGCGCGTACTGGCCGGTGGTGGTCGGCGGGCTGTACGGGGCGGGGGCCCTGCTCGCCCCGCCGCACCGGCCGCCCGCCCCTGCGTTCGAGGAGCCGTCGTCCCGGCCGGACGACCTGCGGGCCGACCTCGTGACCCTGCGGGCGTACCTGGCCCGGGTGGACCTGCCGCCCGGCGCGGCGGAGCGGCTCGCCGCGCTGACCGGCCTGCTGGACGGACTACTGGCACCCGGCTGGGTCTCCGAGGCGCTGGCGGAGGACCCGGAGGGCGTGCACGTGGTGGCGCGGGCGGTGCGCCGGGACGTTCCGGATTCCGTCGACGCGTATCTGCGGACCCGGTGGTGGACGCGGCTCGCGCCGGGCGCGCGGGCTCCGGAGGAGGAGCTGGAGCGGCAGGTGGCGCTGCTGCGCGGGGAGGCGCAGGAGTTGGTGGACGGGCTGCGGGAGGCGGAGGAGCTGCGCCAGCGGTCCCACACGAAGTACCTGGAGGACCGGGGCGGGGGCGGCCCGCGGCGCAGGCCGCCCGCAGAACAGGAGCGGCCCCCGGAACCGTGAGGGGGTTCCGGGGGCCGGGAGGGTGTCCTTGGTCGGGGACAGGCCCTCCGGGACTGTCGGCGAGGACAGGCCCCGTACCGCGGCGGGTCGTTCGGCCCCACAGGTCAGGGCGGATGTCCGATGGACCCGGCCGCGGGGTTCAGCGGGAGCGCGGGGCTCAGCCCAGGCGCTTCACCAGCGCGTGGTACTCGTCCCACAGCTCCTTGGGCGTGTGGTCGCCGAAGGTGTTGAGGTGCTCGGGGACCAGGGCGGCCTCCTCGCGCCAGATCTTCTTGTCGACTGTGAGGAGGAAGTCGAGGTCGGCCTCGGAGAGGTCCAGGCCCTCGGTGTCGAGCGCGCCCCTGGCCGGCAGGATGCCGATCGGGGACTCGACGCCCTCGGCCTTGCCCTCCAGGCGCTCCACGATCCACTTCAGGACGCGGCTGTTCTCGCCGAAGCCGGGCCAGACGAACTTGCCCGCCTCGTTCTTGCGGAACCAGTTGACGTAGTAGATCTTCGGGAGCTTCGACTGATCGGCCTTGTCGGCGCCCACCTTGACCCAGTGGTTCATGTAGTCGCCCATGTTGTAGCCGCAGAACGGCAGCATGGCGAACGGGTCGCGGCGCAGCTCGCCGACCTTGCCCTCGGCGGCGGCGGTCTTCTCGGAGGCGACGTTGGCTCCGAGGAAGACGCCGTGCTGCCAGTCGAAGGACTCGGTGACCAGCGGGACGGCGGAGGCGCGGCGGCCGCCGAAGAGGATCGCCGAGATCGGCACGCCCTTGGGGTCCTCCCACTCGGGCGCGATGATCGGGCACTGTCCGGCGGGGACGGTGAAGCGGGCGTTGGGGTGGGCGGCGGGCGTGCCGGACTCGGGGGTCCAGTCGTTGCCCTTCCAGTCCGTGAGGTGCGCGGGCGCCTCCTCGGTCATGCCCTCCCACCACACATCGCCGTCATCCGTCAGCGCGACGTTGGTGAAGACGGAGTTGCCCCACATGGTCTTCATGGCGTTGGCGTTGGTGTGCTCGCCGGTGCCGGGCGCGACGCCGAAGAAACCGGCCTCGGGGTTGATCGCGTAGAGGCGGCCGTCCTCGCCGAACCGCATCCAGGCGATGTCGTCGCCGATGGTCTCCACGGTCCAGCCGGGGATGGTGGGCTCCAGCATGGCGAGGTTGGTCTTGCCGCAGGCGGACGGGAACGCGGCGGCGATGTACTTGGCGGCCTCGGACTCCCCGCGCGGCGGGGTGAGCTTCAGGATGAGCATGTGCTCGGCGAGCCAGCCCTCGTCGCGGGCCATGACGGACGCGATGCGCAGGGCGTAGCACTTCTTGCCGAGCAGGGCGTTGCCGCCGTAGCCGGAGCCGTACGACCAGATCTCGCGGTCCTCGGGGAAGTGCGAGATGTACTTGGTGGTGTTGCAGGGCCACGGAACGTCCTCCTGGCCCTCCTCCAGGGGTGCGCCGAGGGTGTGGACGGCCTTCACGAAGAAGCCGTCGGTGCCCAGCTCGTCCAGGACGGCCCGGCCCATGCGGGTCATGGTGCGCATGGAGACGGCGACGTACGCGGAGTCGGTGATCTCGACGCCGATCGCGGAGAGCGGCGAGCCGACGGGCCCCATGCAGAAGGGCACGACGTACATGGTGCGGCCGCGCATGGACCCACGGAAGACACCCTGCTCACCCGTGAAGCTGTTTCCTTCTTCCCCGGTGAAGACGGCCCGCATCTCGGCGGGGTCCTTCCAGTGATTGGTCGGACCCGCGTCCTTCTCCTCCTTGGAGCAGATGAACGTACGGTCCTCGACGCGGGCGACATCGCTCGGGTCGGACGCGGCGTAGTACGAGTTCGGCCGCTTGGTCTCGTCCAGCTTGGTGAACGTGCCCTTGGCCACGAGCTCCCCGCACAGGCGCTCGTACTCGGCCTCGGAGCCGTCGCACCAGACCACCCGATCGGGCTGGGTGATGGCTGCGATCTCGTCGACCCAGGAGACCAGCTCCTGGTGGTGGGTGGGGACGGTGAGGGGAGCCGCGATGTCGCGCGCCACGATCGCTCCTAGTTGAGGGTGTCAGTTGTCGAGAGGCCCCGTGGGGGCTGCGACCCGGATGCTTCGTACCCTTCGAATTCCCCTGGCGCTCATCCGGTGCCGACTGCACTCATTTGATCATCCGACCGTTCCGCCCATATGTCCAGGGGGCCTCACACGTGAGCATCGCCACTCATTTGCGCCCCATATCCGCTACCTACGGTGGCGTAGGTAGCATGCGGACATGACTGACGCCGACGCCAGCGCCGCGACCCCGGGCCCCGTCGTACTCGACCCCGTCCCCGTCAAACCGCGGATGCGCGGCTGGCTGCACGCCGGAATGTTCCCGGCGGTGGTGATCGCCGGGATCACGCTCATCGCCCTGACCGACAGCACGACGGGCCGGATCGCCTGCGGCGTCTACATCCTCAGCGCCTGTCTGCTGTTCGGCGTCAGCGCGGTCTACCACCGCGGCACGTGGGGGCCGCGCGGCGAGGCGGTGCTCCGCCGTCTGGACCACGCGAACATCTTCCTGATCATCGCGGGCACCTACACCCCGCTGACGCTGCTCCTGCTCCCCGGGTCCACCGCCCGCCCGCTGCTGTGGGCGGTCTGGGCGGCCGCGGCGGCGGGCATCGCCTTCCGGGTGTTCTGGGTCGGCGCGCCGCGCTGGCTCTACACCCCGTGCTACATCGCGATGGGCTGGGCGGCGGTCTTCTTCCTGCCCGACTTCATGCGGACCGGCGGTATCGCGGTCCTGGTCCTCGTCGTCGTCGGCGGGCTGCTGTACAGCGTGGGCGGCGTGATCTACGGGATCAAGAAGCCGAACCCGTCGCCGCGCTGGTTCGGCTTCCACGAGGTCTTCCACTCGCTGACGCTGGCGGCGTTCATCGCGCACTACGTGGGCATCTCGCTGGTCGCGTACCAGCACGGATGAGCACGGAGGGTCACGAAGGTGAGGGGCCGGTCGCACCCGACGACCGGCCCCTCACCTCTGCCCTGCCCTGCCCTGCCCTGCCCTGCCCTGCCCTGCCCTGCCCTGCC
>NZ_NEUE01000299.1:7967-27227 GCF_002910905.1 Streptomyces sp. SM11
CTGCCCTGCCCTGCCCTGCCCTGCCCTGCCCTGCCCGCGACGGCTATCAGCCGCCCAGCTTCGCCGCCAGCTCGACGGCATCGGTCGTCGGCGCGTCGCACACGAAGTGGCGGCAGACGTACGCGGTCGGCTCACCGCCCACCAGCGGCCGGTCCACCAGCAGCGGGAACTCGGCTCCCGCTCCCGGCCCCTCCCCCGCCGCGACGACCGCGCCCGGGGCCCGCCCCAGCAGCGCCGTACGGTGCAGCTCGCCGCCGACCGGACCGGCCACGGCCACCTCGCGGGGCCCGTCCAGCAGCGCTTCGGCCACCGCGAGGCCCCAGCCGGCGAACCGGGGGACGCGCGGGCCCAGCGCCTTCACCACACCGAGCGCGCCCTCGGCGGCCGTACGGTGCGCCTCCGAGCCGGTGTACGCGGCGTACGAGAGCAGCGCGCCGGCAGCCGCGGTCCAGCCGGCCGGGGTGGAGCTGTCGGTGGGGTCCTGCGGCCGGCGGATGAGCTGCTCGGCGTCGTGCGCGGTGTCGTAGAGCTGCCCGCCCTCGCCGGTGAACTGCTCCAGCACGATGTCCAGCAGGAACCCGGCGAACTCCAGCCAGGCACCCTCCCCCGTCACCGCCGCCAGCGCGAGGAAGCCCTCGGCGACATCGCCGTAGTCCTCCAGGACCCCGGCGTTGTCACCCGCGCGCCCGTCCTTGGAGGTGCGGGCCAGCCGGGCCACCTCGCCCAGGTGCACCCGGACCAGCAGATCGGCGGCCTCGGTCGCCCGCTCCACCAGATCCGGCCGGTCGAAGTACGCGCCGGTCTCGGCGAGCGCGGCGATGGCGAGCCCGTTCCAGGCGGCGACCACCTTGTCGTCCCGCCCCGGGCGCGGCCGCTCCTCGCGGGCCGCCAGCAGCCGGGCCCGTACGTCCGCGACCCGCGCGGCGTCCACGGGCCCCGCGTCCCCCGGCAGCCGGAGCACCGAGGCCCCCTCCTCGAAGGTCCCGTCCTCGGTCACCCCGAAATACGCGGCGGCGAAGGCTGCATCGTCCTCGCCCAGCACCTCACGCAACTGGGCGGGGGTCCACACGTAGAACGCCCCCTCGACATGCCGGCCGTCCGCGTCCTCACTGTCCGCGTCCAGCGCGGAGGCGAACCCGCCCTCGGCCGTCCGCAGCTCCCGTACCATGAAGTCGGCGGTCTCCAGGGCGATCCGACGGGCCTCGTCCGACCCGGTGGTGCGCCACAGATGGGCGTACACGCGACACAGCAGGGCGTTGTCGTAGAGCATCTTCTCGAAGTGGGGTACGACCCACTCCCGGTCCACGGAGTAGCGCGCGAAGCCGCCGCCGAGCTGGTCGTAGATCCCGCCCCGGGCCATCGCCGAACAGGTGTCGGCGGCCATCTGAAGCGCCCCCTCGGACCCCGTACGGGCGTAATGCCGCACCAGGAACTCGATCGCCGTGGACGGCGGGAACTTGGGCGCGCCCCCGAACCCGCCGCGCTGCTCGTCGTACTCCCGGGTCAGCCCGAGCAGCGCCTGCGCGGTCTCCTGCTCCCCGGGCACCCCGTCGCCACCGTGGACCAGCGAGCGCCCCGCCAGATCCGCGACGATCCGCCCGGCGACCTCGGCGACCTCCTCTCGCCGGTCTGTCCAGGCGGCCGCCACACCTTCGAGGACCTGGTGGAAGGAGGGCGAGCCGTGCCGGGCCTCGGGCGGGAAGTAGGTCCCGAAGTAGAAGGGTTCGGCTTCCGGCGTGAGGAAGACGGTCATCGGCCACCCACCGTGGCCGGTGGCCGCCTGGACGGCCTCCATGTAGACGGCGTCGACGTCGGGCCGCTCCTCCCGGTCGACCTTCACCGGCACGAAGTGCGCGTTGAGGTAGGCGGCCACGGTCTCGTCCTCGAACGATTCGTGCGCCATCACATGACACCAGTGAATTCGTAGAAGCATAAGTGGCAGGACGCATAGCCCACACTCAAGAGGATGGGCACGTCCCGCCGCTTAGCTTCGTTCATCGCCTCCTCTCCCCATGGCCACCAGTCCACTGGATTGGAGGCGTGCTGGAGTAGGTAGGGCGACTGCTCATTTGCCAGTCGGTTCATACCGGCATCGTCGCACGACGGAGAGTGTCGAGCCCACCCTGCAAAGCCGTGGCCCAGGAATACGTCGCAGGCCAAGCGGGACGGGATCTCCCAGACTGGCCGGGTTCGCCGCCGGTCTGTCGCCCCCGTCGTTTCATGGTCTGTGGCGCGGGGATCCATAGGGGCAGACCCACGCCACATGGCACACCCCCAAGCACGGCAGCACTGGCCAACGACCAGTCGACTGCCGTGGAAGGAGCATGGCATGGCTGATCCACCAGGTGTCACCATCAGCGGAGTCGGCGCCTACCGCCCCGAAACAGTCGTGAGCAATCTGGAGATATCCCAGCGCGCGGGTGTCGCTGAGGACTGGATCTCCTCACGCAGCGGCGTGCAGGAGCGCCGTCACGCGACAGGCGAGGAGTCTCTTGCCGTCATGGCGGCAGAGGCCGGCCGGGCCGCGCTGGCAGATGCGGGTGCCCGTCCCGAGGATGTGGATCTGGTGATCGTGGCGACGGCCACACATGCCCGTCCGATGCCGGCCGTGGCACCGCAGGCAGCACATGCGCTGGGCTGCGAGCGTGCTGGGACGTACGATCTCAACGCGGCGTGCGCCGGGTTCACCTATGCCCTCAGCACCGCCACCTCGCTTCTGCAGAGCGGAGCGGCGCGCACTGCCCTGGTCATCGGTGCTGAGAGGTTGACCGACTGGACCTCGCCCGCGGTGACCGACACGTTCGCCATCATGGCCGATGGCGCCGGGGCCGTCATGCTGACGCGTTCGGAGCGGCACGGCGTCCGGGCCGCGGTCTGGGGCAACGAGGGAGGCCGGGCCGACTACATCGTCATGCCGGACGACGCGGATGCCCCCGAGGTGCGGATGCGCGGTCCGCTGGTCTACAAGTGGGCCGTGGACACCCTGCCTGGCGTCGCCCGACGCGCCTGCGAGGTGGCCGGTGTGGCGCTGCGGGACATCGACTGGCTCGTTCCGCACCAGGCGAACGCACGCATTCTCGACACCTTGGCCGCGGCCTTGGGGATTCCCACGGGCAAGGTCGTACGCGATGTCGTGAAGTCCGGTAACACGTCTTCCGCGTCCATCCCTCTGGCGCTCTCCACACTGCGCGAGCGAGGCCACGCACGCAACGGCGAACACCTCCTCCTGCTCGGGTTCGGTTCAGGACTCAGCTACTGCGGTCTCGTCGTGCAGATGCACTGAGCGACTGCTCCCTCTCCTCTCTCTTCTTGTGTCGTCTCTCGCACCGAATCACCGCGCGCATCCGGATCAGAAGGGAACCACGGCATTGACACGCGACGAGGCCCTCGCCGAACTGGCCCCGCTCATCGGCGAACTCACCACCGCCCCTGTTGACGACATCGGCCCGGAGCACCATCTGGAGAACGACCTGCAACTGGACTCACTGTCGCAGATGGATCTCGTGGGAAGCGTGGAGCGACATTTCTCGGTCAAGGTGCAGGACGAGGAAATCGCCGGGCTGGACACGGTCGGCGACCTCATCGACCTCGTCGTCACCAAACTGTAGGAACGAGCGAGGCGCGACGCCGGACCGCCGAGGTGAACCCCGCTGCCCAACGCCGCGAGCCCACGAGCGCGAAGGGCGACTCCTGCTTCCTTGATCGCACACGCACCCCATGAGAGGACGTCTCATGTCTGCCGGGGTGTATGGGCCACCCCTTCAGGACTGGCTCCGGGGTGGCTCTGGGGGCATGCACCGCGAGTTGTCGGCGGACGACGCACCGGGGTACGCGATATCCATAAGGAGGCGGGCCAGCCGCCGAACATCAGCGGTTCCACAAGGATTTGCGGCGGTGACGGCATGGTGGCGGACAACCTCCATACGCCCGAGGGCAGGCGGTGCGGTGGGGAGTCGCGGAGACCGCCCTGCGGTTCCTGGGCTGACGGCGAGGTTGTACTGCGGCGGCAATGCCGCTGTCGAGGGATTCAGCACACTACGACGAGGTTGGTCAGGGCTGCGCAGGTGGCGGTGTCGGAGTCGTTGACGGGCGATGGGTCCTGTGGCTGGGAGGAGGCGCGTTCGGCGGTGCCCGTCAGAGACAGGCCGACCGTGAGCAGGCTCAGGTGTGCTCGGAAGGCCAGCTCCGTACTGCCGCTCGCGGGCAGGTCCGAGACCGCGCAGGTGATGCGGTTGGCGGCGAGGTCGGCCGTGCAGACAGGGGGAAGTCCGGACACCGAGATCACTTGGGTCGGCAGGGTGATCTGCACGGTCCCCGTCTCCAGGGTGTGGGGGCCGTTGTTGTTCACCGTGGCCGTGTAGTCGATGGCGGAGCCCAGGAGCGGGGCCTTGGCCGTGAGTCCGACCGCCAGGTCCGCGGTGGGGAGCGGGGCCTCGGCCAGGGCCAGCCTGTGGAGCGAGTTGCCGGCCGGTTGGATGGTGCCGGAGACCGTGTGCGTGGCGATGTCGAGGACGGAGATGCCGTCGCTTCCCAGAGCGCTGACGATGTAGGCGCTGTGTCCGTCAGCGGTGACCTTGATATCCGAGGGGCCTTTGCCGACCCGTGTGGTACCGGTGATCGTGCGGGTGGCGGTGTCGATGGCCAAGACGGTGTACGAACTGAAGTTCGCCGCCAGGAGCGTGTTGCCGTCCGGTGTCACCGCCACGTCCTCGGTTCCTTGTCCGGTGAGGACGGAGCCGAGGACCGCGAGCGTGGCGGAGTCGAGGTACATCACACGGTCGGGGTTGGACACCGCGACGTAGAGAGTTTCGCCGTCTGGCGCGATGTCCATCCCCCGCGGGTTTCCGGGCACGGACACACTGCCGGTGATCGCGCCCCCGACGGTGTCGATCGCCCATACGCTGTCGTCGTAGAGGCAGCCGACGTAAGCGGTGCCTCCATCCGGGGAAAGGGCCAACCGGTACGGCAAGCAGTCCAGTTCCACGGACTTCGACACGGTGTTCGTTGCGATGTCGACGACGTGGAGGCTGCCGGTCTCCTCGCCGCCGTAGACGTCGCCGTCACCGCTGAGCACGACGACGGTCGCGCCGTCCGGCGAGACCGCAAGGTCCTTGGGGCTGCCGTCCACCTCGATCTCGGAGACGACCGCGTTGGTCGCGGTGTCGATGCCCCGCACCTCCGTGTCGAAGATGTAGTCACCGTCGTGGGTGTAGCTGCCGACGTAGACCCTGGTACCGTCCAGCGAGGCGGCGACACTCAGCGGATCGGTACCCACCGGAACCGCGGCCACGTGATCCCCCGTAGCCGCGTCCAAGACTTCGACACCGTCCTGGGCGGCGTCAGGAACATACAGGCGCAGCACGGTGTCCCCGGCGCCGGTGGCATGAGCCGGGACCGGCGCGGCACCGAGGAGCGCTCCGGTCAGCAGACACACCACCAGCACGGTGACGGGCCGACACCTTGGGATGGCTCTGTGCACGAACAAGTTCTCTCCTCCGCGGAACTCGACAGGGTTGGCGCGGTTCCGGCCCATTCGTCGAGGGTCGGGGAGCAGAAACAGGATCGATTCAGTGTGATCCCGTACCGCGTTGTGCACGCCTGATCACACGTGCCTGACCGGGGTCGTCAGTGGACGGGGGCTTGCGCGGACGGGCAGTTCACCGAAGGCGCATGGAGCGTTTCGCCCGACGTCTTGCGGCAGCCGCACTCACCTGGAGTGAACGGCCGTGTCCAGGCTGGCACTGAATCACCCGGCAGACAAGACCGCTTGCGCCGGAGTGGAGGTATCCGCCCGTCCGCTTGCCCGAGTTCGGCAGGGGGGTCTGGTTGCCCTGAGCGGCACGGTCACTCGTTCGGGTTACTTCTGGAGTCCGGTCTCCTCGGTCGGGGAGCAGGCCGAGGCCGTAGCGGGCCGGGCGCGACGGCATCTGGCGGTCGGGCGCGTGACGGGAGAGGCCGGACAGGTACGGGTGGCGTCAGCGGGAAGTGGCGCGATCATGCCATGGTCGTCTGATACATCGGACAAGCGGAAGGAACTGCTGTGCGTTGGAAGAGGAGACTGGCCGCACTGCTGACGGGCGTGTGCCTGGCAGTGGGCCTGCAGGCCGGACCGGCCACGGCCATCGTCGGAGGGCGTGAGGCGACTCCCGACCGTCATTACTTCATGGCCGGCCTGGTCGACACCTACCAGAAGAAGGTGGTCTGCGGGGCGACATTGATCTCCCCCAGGTATGTGCTGACCGCCGCAAGCTGTCTTGGTGGGAGGAATGCCGGCGGGATGGGGGTTCTGCTGGGTGATCACGACTACGGCACGGCGACGGAGTCCGGCTTCCACCAGGATTTCATCCCGGTTGAGGACTTCATTGTTCACGAGAACTACGACCTCAGGACCATGGCCAACGACATCGCCTTGGTGCGACTCCTGGAGGAAGTGCGGCCAAACCTGAAGGTCGATGTGGCTTACCTGCCCTGGGAGTATTTGTACCAAGACTGGGCACACGCCCCCGTGACGGCTCTGGGCTGGGGCGCCACTCAAACCTTCGACGGCCCGGTGAGCACCGTCCTGCAGAGTGTCGATCTCGTCATGATGGCCAACGCCGAGTGCGTCAACCGGGGCATGGAGAACCTCACTTCCGGCAGCATCTGCAACTACACACCAGGCAAGGGCACCTGCACCTTCGACGACGGTGGTCCTGTGATCTACGACGCCGGGTACCCCCTCCTGGTCGGCATCATCTCCTACGGCGAAGGCTGTGGTAGTGGCAGCCCCGACGTGAACACTCGCGTTTCCTCCTACCTGCAATGGATTCTCCAGAAAACCCCCGATGCCACCTACCAGTTGAGGGGGAGCTGGCCCCCGCGCAGGTGATGACATCGCTGTCCGCTACCCGGCGCGGGACCTCCGCGGGGCCGTGACCGCGTGGCCGCCCCGCCGGCCGGGGGGCGGTACGGGGAGCGGCGGCCGGACGGCCACTCGGTCCGGCTCCAGCGCATCCACGCGCGTGAGGCACGGAGCGCCCGGAAGGCTCAGGCAGGCTCGGCCGGGAACCGCGAGGTGGCCTGAGAACCGGTTCCCGGCCTGCGGCAGCGCGAGTGAGCGCGTGCGCACCGCGCGAGCCGTAACATCGAACGACCGTGACCCGGCAGCGGCCCCATGGCCTCCGGCACCGGACCCCCGCTGTCCCGTGGGTTCGTCGGCGGACCGTCGTCGGTAGTGGCTGCGACGGGCTGTGGCTGGTGGTTTCGGCACCAGCGCTACGCCGGTACGGGACCAGGCCGTGCGGCGTACTGCCGACGACGAAGGCGGTGATGGTCACACCGGGAGCCAGGCGATCACGCCCCGCCTCCGCCCAGGTGCTGTCGGCAGGGGTTCGGAGTGCTGTGCGCGGACATCTCGATCGCTCGGGCCGAGGCTCTGCGAGCCTGAGTTCGCGGGGGTCTGCGAGGGGTGCCGTGCCGGATCAGTGTGTCCGGGGACGATGTGGCCACGGCCGACGCGTCGTGCTTGTCCGTAGCGCATGCGAGTGGGAGCGGCGGTGAAGCCGCTGGTGATCGCTGGAACCGGTAATGCCGGGCCCTCCGTTTGCGGCCGGGGGTGGCCCAGCCGGCTCCGGATGCCCCTCGCCTGCCAAGCCACCCAACTCGGCGCCGGCCCCGCGCCCCGCTCACATTTCCGGGACGGCCAGGGAGATCGGTTCGCTGCTGATGGTGGGACAGTGCGGATCGGCGGGCCGGTCCGGGGCCGCGTCGGTGGCGACGACTCTCAGGAAGACCAGGGCTAGCATGGCCAGCGCGATGTGCCGGTGCCATGAGGTCCAGTGCCCGACCTGGTAGAGGCCGAGTCCGGCCTGCTCGCTGCGAGCAGCCGTGAGCGCGGTACGCGGCCGGCTGCCTCCCCCAGGACAGTCTCCAAGTCATGTGAGCGCATGAGTCGGTTACCGGGAAGGGCCGCCTCTCCATGGCCAGATTCGCGCCCACTGGCCATGCCGACCCTCAGGGAGCGAGAAGGTCGTCACGCATATTGAGGCACATGCTCATTTCAGCGAGGTGCCGGCCGTCCGCGATGTCGAGGAGGCAGGTGAAGAACACCATCTGACGGCTCAACCACACGTTCCTGACCTCGCCGAAAGTCAAGCGTACGGTCACCTCGGCGTCGAAGACAGGGTGCCGTAACCGGGTGCTGCTGGAGGTGACCATGACGCGGCGCCGAACTTCCGCCCAGGGCCTCCGAGGAAGGGCGGAGAAGGCAGGAAGGTGCCCGCCGAAATAGGCGAGCAGCACCGAGCTCATGGTGTGGAAGCTGGCCAGTTCCAGGGTGGTCGAGTGGTGCAACAGGAGTCGGTGCGGGGCCCGGACGTCGCGATCGGATTCCAGGTCGACCCGATAGAGCCCCGTATAGGTCCCGTCTGCGTAATCGGCGCCGTAAGGGCGCCATGGCGTCGAGACGACCCAGGTGTCGGTCAGACGATCCATCGTGGCCGCGAGCGACGTCAACGACTGGGTATCGTTCCCCGGAAGGCTCATCCCGGACATGCTCCCATGACCCTCGCCCACGCGGTAGAGGCCGGATTCCTGGAGCGCCGCGCCGCTGACGATGCCGACGTGGAGTTCTTCCAAGGCCGAACAGTCACTGCCGCTTCGTTGGCCGACGGTCACCCTCAGGATGATGGACTCCACGTCGGGAGACTCGCCGGCCCGCCCATCCGGCACCCGGGACCAGCCCCGAACGCGCTACGACAACAGGACCCCTCCGCGGCGAGCGGGGATTCCTCCCTGTTCGAGGCGTGACTGCGGAGCAGCAAGGGAAGGCGCGAGTAGCCACGGCGGCGAACCCGATGATCGAGGAGACGCCTGATGAGGGAAACCATCACCGTGCAGGGAGCCGTGATGCACCCGGCGAGGTGGAGGACCCTTGATGCCACGCGTGCAACGCACTCCAGCTACCTGGATCTACACATTCAACAGTGGCACCAATGGCAGCTCGCGTACCCGACGCTGAGCAGCACCGGCACGTCCCGCTTCCTCGCCTCCTCGAATGCCTCGGGCGACCAGGGCCACCAGTCGACGGGATTGTCGGCGTGCTGGAGGAGGTACGGGGAGGTGGTCTGCGTAAGTCGGTTGGCCATGAGCCAATCCTCGCGCACCCACCTCCGCGTCACCCGCACGCCACGGGGCGGGGACGTGAACGGGCAGATGGCAGGGGGCAGGGGAGACAATCGCTCCTCCAGAAGCCGGGCGCCCCGGCGTGACCGGCCAGTAGGCTGAGCCCAGCAGCGCCGGGACTGCCGAGGCTCTTCGAAAGAGGTGGACCATGACCGCCGAGATGGTGGCGCCCGCATGGATGCACACCCAGATCAGCGCGGAGCAGTACGACTCCTGGACCGAGGAGCAGTGCACCGGCATCGAGATCGTGGACGGAATGGTCGTCGTGAGCCCGAGCGCCTCCAAGCGGCACAACCGGCTGGCCCGGATCCTGGCCAACGCGCTGGACGCCACCGCGGGCCCCGACTGGAACGCCGACACGGACTTCGACGTCCGCCTACAGGATGTCCCCCTCACCAACCGCCGCCCGGACGTCACCGTCTACCGGGCGGGGACCATCGACCTCACACCCACCCGCCCCGAACACGTACTCCTGGTCGTCGAGGTCGTATCGCCCGGCTCGGAGACCACCGACCGGATCGTGAAGGTGGACCAGTACGCCAAGGCCGGCATCCCCTTCTACTGGCGCATCGAGCAGGCCGCCACCGGCGTTCCGATCGTCTACACGTACGTTCTCGACCCGGCGACCAAGACCTACCGGGACGGCGAGATGTTCACCGGCGTGATCAAGGCCGCGGCCCCCTTCTTGGTGACCGTTGACCTGGGATCCGTCTGACAAGCAGGCCGAAGGAGCGGTGGTGGGGCCCGGAAGGGGCAGCGCCAGGAGTCTTTCTCCGCCTCGCTGCCCGAGCCCCGCAGGAGGCTGCCGTCGACGGTGCCTTCCTGCCTGTTCAGGTAACCCGCCATTGCGCCCAGGCTCCCCAGCGCGGCAGGAGCGAGTGGTGGGAGCAGAGGGATCGTGTGGGGCCACGCGTCGGATCTCAAGAGCTTCAGCGCGATGTGCCGAGCCGTCTCCTCGGCGGGGGGAACGGCCATCGCCGGACACACGGGCGAGTGCGCGAACTCGGGGCCTCGCCACGCGTCATCCGCAGCGGCGGCCCCGCGTCCGGCAGCTCCGACAGCCCCGGCGAGCACACCGGTGACAGCCTGGGCCTGGGCTTGAGATCGGCGCTCTGATGCCGTGAACGGGCAGGTGGCAGGGGGTTGGGCAGGCAGGAGGGCGGTGCTGCAGGAGGGCGGTGCTACCGTGCGGGCCCCGGCCCCACGCGGCCTCCCGCGCTGATCACCTCACACGAAGGGGCACAGGCCCATGACCGTGCCACCGCCTCCACCGCCCCCCATACCGCCCGGTTCTCCTGGGCCTCCTGGGCCTCCTGGGCCTCCTGGGCCTCCTGCGGCGGGCCCCTACGGTCCCTGGCAGCCGGTTGCCCCGAAGCCGCCGCTCAGCGGGCTCGCCGTCGCCTCGCTCGTCCTGTCGCTGCTCGTCTGCCTCGCGCCGGTGGGGCTGGTCCTCGGGATCGTCGCGCTGGTGCGGATCCCCCGGAACGGCAAGCGCGGCAAGGGGCTCGCCATCGCCGGGACGGCCGTGGGCGGGGCGGTGGTCGCGCTGGCCGCACTGCTGCTGGTGATCGGCGGGGTGCGGTTCAGCGCCTGGACGGTGGAGGACGGCGAGGTCTTCGGCCCCAGGGAGCCGACGTCGGCATCGCTGTTCGACCTGCGCGAGGACGACTGCTTCACTCCGGACGACGGGCTGCCCGAGCCCGGCGGTGACCGGCTGAAGAGCACGTCGGCGAAGGTCGTTCCGTGCGACGAGACCCATCGGGGCCAGGTCTACGGGTCGTTCGAGCTGCGGGGCGAGACGTTCCCCGGAACCGAGGCGATCGTGGCCGAGACCCACAAGGGGTGCGCTCCCCTGCTGCACGACTTCGCACTCGACACCACGGCCCTCCCCCGGGTCCGGTCGTACTACTACCACCCGGACAGGGTTGGCTGGGCGAGCGGCAACCGTACGGTGCTGTGCTGGATCGGCTCCGCCTCCGGGTCGCTGGAGAAGTCGCTGCGGCAGGGCCCGGCCGACTGGGACGACGTCCAGCTGGCGTATCTGACGGCGATGCGCGCGGCCGGTGAGGCCGGGGTCAGCCGGCCCGCCGACGATCTGCGGAACGACCTCGACGGCGCCACCGCCTGGGCCGGGCGGATGGCTGCGGGCACAGGCGAGTCGGCCCGGTCGCTCCGCGCCGAGGACGGCTTCCCGGCGACGGCGCGGGGCCCGGTCGCCGCGTTCGCGGACCGGCTGGAGAAGCTCTCGGCCGTGATGGGCTCCGCCGCGAAGGCATCCAACGCGCAGGAGTTCGAGCAGCGCATGGGGGCGATCGGCACGGAGGACGGGGCCCGTGAGGAACGGGACGTACGGGCCGCCCTCGGCCTGGTGGCGCCGGGCGGCGGCGACCTGGCCGGGTGAAGCCGCCCGCCCGCGCCTAGGGGGTGTCTGGCCATTCCCGTCTGCCGCGCGACGCCATGCACGCACTCTCGCCGCACCGGCCTCAGGCCCAAGTACGTCCAGTACGAGGGCCTGGGGCCGGCACGCCGAGAGCACGCACCTGAAGCCGCCCGCCCGCGCCTTAGCCCTCCCTTTGCCTCTCCCCTTGCCCGATGCCCCTCGCGCCGGGGAGCGCTACGCAGGAGACTTGCCCCCCACGCTCGTTATCCGGCGCTCGACAGCCGACGCTTGGTATCCGACGCTTGGTATCCGACGTTCCGGAACCCGAGGTCCGGAGCGCGGCTCTCGGAGGGGACACATATACCCGTACCCGTACCGGCGTACAGGATCCGTCCCCGTCCTCGTACGCGTGAGGGGCGTCCGGCACCAGGGCCGGACGCCCCTCCCTTGACGCGCGCGGTCCCCGGCGCGGGTTACTTCCGGGGGGAGGACGCCCCGTCGCCGACCGGTTCGGCGGCCACCGCCGCCGGGTCGGGGGCCTCCTCGAAGTCGACCTTGCCCATGTGGCGGTTCATCGACTTCATCAGCGCCCACACGCCGACGGCGAGCGCCGCGAAGACGAGGAAGCCGAGGACGCCGGGGGTCACCTTGTTCTTGTCGAGCTCTTCGGCGGCGAGCGGGACGAGGTGCGTCAGTGCCTGGGTCGCGTACATATCAGGCATTGTCGCGGATGCCCGCGAAGAGGTCGCTCTCGGGGAGGGAGGTATCGACCAGAGACTTCGCCAGCTCGTACTCCTCGGTCGGCCAGACCTCGCGCTGGATGTCCATCGGAACCCGGAACCAGCCGCCCTCCGGGTCGATCTGCGTGGCGTGCGCGATGAGCGCCTTGTCGCGGATCTCGTAGAACTCGCCGCAGGGAACGTGCGTGGTCAGCGTGCGCTCCACGCGCTCGAACTCCTTCCAGCGCTCCAGCCACTCGCCGTACGGGGACTCCAGGCCCCGGGCGAGCAGCGCCTCGTGCAGCGCGACGGTGCGCGGCCGGTTGAAGCCCTGGTTGTAGTAGAGCTTCCGCGGCGCCCAGACCGGGCCGAACTCGTCCTCGGGGAAGCGCTCCGCATCGGCCGCACCGTCGAACGCGATCATCGAGATCGTGTGCGTCATGATGTGGTCGGGGTGCGGGTAGCCGCCGTTCTCGTCGTACGTGGTGATGACCTGCGGCCGGAACGCGCGGATCTTCGCCACCAGGCGCCCCGCGGCGGCCTCGGGCTCCTCCAGGGCGAAACAGCCATCGGGCAGCGGCGGCAGCGGGTCGCCCTCGGGCAGCCCCGAGTCGACGAAACCGAGCCACTCCTGCTGGACTCCCAGGATCTCCCGGGCCTCGTCCATCTCCTTCTTGCGTACCTCGTGGATGTTCTTCTCGATGTACGCGTCGCCCTGGAGCTTCGGGTTGAGGATGGAGCCGCGCTCGCCTCCCGTGCAGGTCACGACCAGCACGTCCACCCCCTCGGACACGTACTTGGCCATGGTGGCCGCGCCCTTGCTCGACTCGTCGTCGGGGTGGGCGTGAACGGCCATCAGTCGCAGCTGCTCAGTCAAAGCTCGATCCTCAGTCATTGGTCGCTCTGGTCGATCATGGGTCGGTCCGGTCTCTGCCTCAGAGGTGCCGGCCCGCGCGACATCGGTGTGGGGCGCGGTCGGGTGGCGGGCGGGCGGCTTCTATAGTGACTGAACGGGGGGCTGGAAAATTCCTCGATGCCCGGTCCGGAGGGAAAGATCATGACGGCGGTTCGCGAGGCTGCGCCCGAGGGGCGGTATGGCCGGACCGAGGATCAGCGTGCGGACCGCAAGCTGAAGATCGTCGGATCGGTCCTGGGCGTCGCGCTGCTCGGCGTGGTCGGGTGGATCGGTTTCGACTACGTGGGCGGCCAGGGCATCAGCGCCGAGATGATCAAGTTCAAGGTCGTCTCCGACACCCGGGCCGATGTCCATCTGGAGGTCCGCAAGGACCGCGAGGGCCACGGCTACTGCGTGGTGCGGGCGCTCAGCGAGGACGGCTCCGAGGTGGGCCGCAAGGAGGTCCGGTTCGACCGGGCCGAGGACCGGATCGACGAGGTCGTGAAGGTGGTCACCCGGTCCAGGGCGACCGCGGTCGAGCCGATGGGCTGCACCGCCGACGACGGCCCGACCGGCCGGTCCTGACCGCACCCCATGTGACCTGTGACGATGCGGGGCACAGTGGCTGGTACTGGCGTGTGACGGTTTACCTTCTCCCCCTTTTCCTGCGGAATTGTTAGGCTCGTGGTTTCGCCCACCCGTGGAGGCACATGCTTCTGGGTAGGGCGATGCTTTGTATTCCCAGCACCGACGAGGAGCACCTGTGACCCAGACCAGCGAAAACGTCACCTGGCTCACGCAGGAGGCGTACAACCAGCTGAAGGCCGAGCTGGAGTACCTGTCTGGTCCCGCGCGCACGGAGATCGCCGTCAAGATCGCGGCGGCCCGTGAGGAGGGTGACCTCCGGGAGAACGGCGGGTACCACGCGGCCAAGGAGGAGCAGGGCAAGATGGAGCTGCGGGTGCGCCAGCTGACCCAGCTCCTGGAGCACGCGAAGGTCGGCGAGGCACCCGCCGACGACGGCGTGGTCGAGCCCGGCATGGTCGTCACGATCGCTTTCGACGGCGACGAGAGCGACACGATGACCTTCCTGCTCGCCTCCCGCGAATACGCCAGCACGGAGATCGAGACGTACTCCCCGCAGTCCCCGCTCGGTATCGGTGTGAACGGCAAGCGGACGGGCGAGGACGCGGAGTACGAGCTGCCGAACGGCAAGACCGCCACGGTGAAGATCATGGCGGCGAAGCCCTACTCCGGCTGACTCGGCCCACCACGACGGAACGACGCGGGAGCCCCGGCCTCAGGGAGGCCGGGGCTCCCGTGCGTCATCACGTGGGCACCCGGGCCGTCCCGGCGGGCGGGAGGCCGGGCCGCGTGGGGGCGGGGCCGTCCGGTGCGGTCGTCATGGTGTCCTCCGTGGTGTCGCGTGCCGGGGATGGCCGAAAACGGTCGCGGGGGATGCGGGTGGACACCGTCGTGCGACCCCCGACGGCGCCCACCCACATCCCCGGTATCCCCCGCTGTCCATCGGTGTCCATCGGTGTCCATCAGAAGAGACTCACGGTGCCACCGGAACTCATCGATCCGCCCGGAGCGGACGTCAGACCGAGGCCGAGCGGTACTTGCGGACCGCGAGCGTGCGGAAGGCCACGATGATCAGCACGGACCAGATGACCGAGGCGAGAATCGGGTGCTCCATCGGCCAGGCCCCGGTGACGGACTTCGGCACGCCCGGCATGGTGTTACCGAAGAGCTGACGGGCCCCCGCCACCGTGGCACTGAACGGGTTCCATTCGGCTACGTGCTGGAGGAACGTCGGCATGCCGGTGACCGGCACGAAGGCGTTCGAGATGAACGTCAGCGGGAACAGCCAGATCAGTCCACCGGAGGTCGCCGCCTCCGGGGTGCGCACGGACAGACCGATCAGCGCCCCGATCCAGGAGAACGCGTAGCCGAGCAGGAGCAACAGCAGGAAGCCGCAGAGCACCTTGCCGATGTTCTCGTGGGTGCGCCAGCCGACGATCAGTGCGACCCCCGCGAGCACGACGAGCGTGAGCGTGGTCTGTACGAGGTCGGCGAGCGTCCGCCCGGTGAGAACCGCGCCCCGGGCCATCGGCAGCGACCGGAAGCGGTCGATGAGCCCCTTGTGCATGTCGTCGGCGATGCCCGCCCCGGCGCCCGCGGTGGCGAAGGTGACGGTCTGGGCGAAGATGCCCGCCATCAGGAACTCCTTGTACAGCTGCGGATCGGTGGAGCCGCCGATGCTGATCGAGCCGCCGAAGACGTAGGTGAACAGCACCACGAACATGATCGGCTGGATCAGTCCGAAGATCACCATCTCGGGGATCCGGGTCATCCGGATCAGGTTCCGCTTGGCGACGACGAGGGAGTCCTTCACGGACTGGGTGACGCCGCCGGAGGGACGGGGCACCAGCGTGGAGGTGTCCTTGGCGATCGCGCTCACTGGGTGTCCTCCTTGCTCCGGGAGTCACGGGACCGTTCCGCTTGTGCCTCGCCGGGCTCCTCGTCCTCCTGCTCGGGGGCTTCGGCCGCATGGCCGGTGAGCGAGAGGAAGACGTCGTCCAGGGTGGGCCTGCGCAGGGCGATGTCGTCGATCTCCACGCCCTGGGCGTCCAGGTCGCGGATGATCTCGGCCAGCAGCTTGGCCCCGCCGCTCACCGGGACGGTCAGCTTGCGGGAGAGCTGGGCGACGGTGACCTCGCCCTTGCCGAGGGCGGTCAGCACGGACCGGGCGCGCTCGATCTCGTCCGGGCGGTGCACGACGACCTCGACGCGCTCGCCGCCGGTGCGGGCCTTGAGCTGGTCGGAGGTGCCGCGGGCGATGACCTTGCCGTGGTCGATGACGCAGATGTCGTGGGCGAGGCGGTCGGCCTCCTCCAGATACTGCGTGGTCAGCAGCAGGGTCGTGCCGCCCGCCACCAGGTCCTCGATCACGTCCCAGAGCTGCTGCCGGTTGCGCGGGTCGAGTCCGGTCGTCGGCTCGTCCATGAACATCACGGGCGGGGAGACGACGAGCGCCGCCGCGAGGTCGAGGCGCCGGCGCATACCGCCGGAGTACGTCTTGGCGGTGCGGTCGGCGGCGTCGCCGAGGTTGAACCGGTCCAGCAGGACGCCCGCGCGGGCCTTCGCGTCCCGGGCGCTCAACTGGTAGAGCTGCCCGACCATCTGGAGGTTCTCCCGGCCGGTCAGATACTCGTCCACCGCGGCGAACTGCCCGGAGAGCCCGATCGAGCGGCGTACCTCGTTGGGCTTCTTCAGTACGTCGATCCCGGCCACGACGGCCGTGCCGCTGTCCGGGCGCAGCAGCGTGGTCAGTACCCGGACGGCGGTGGTCTTGCCCGCGCCGTTGGGCCCGAGCAGTCCGAGGACGGTGCCCTCGGGGACGTCGAGATCGACGCCGTCCAGGGCTCGTACGTCCCCGAAGGTCTTCACCAGACCTTCGGCGTGGATCGCACCTGGCATGGAGGGACTCCCCGTCACTCGCGGATGGTGTCGCCGGTGGCGGCTTTCCGGTCCGATCCTAGGATCGGCGGGCCCCCGTCGCCCGGTGAACGGACACATCCCGGCCACCCAGCGAAGAATCGGCCCTACCCGGCGGTCACGGGATCACGGGACCAGCCGTTCCGAGCGATCGCGGTACCAGCCGTTCCGAGCGGGTTCCTCAGCCCATCACCCGGTAGCCCGCCGCGCGCAGCGCCGCCTCGACCTCCGCGCAGTGCTGCGGGCCCTTCGTCTCCAGACGCAGGTCGACCTCCGCCTCGGTCAGCCCGAGGCGCGGGTCGGTACGCACATGGCTGATGTCGAGGACGTTGGCGTCGGCCACGGTCAGTGCGGCCAGCAGGGCGGCCAGCGCCCCCGGGCGGTCGGTGAGCCGCAGCCGCAGGCTCAGGTAGCGGCCCGCCGCGGACATCCCGTGCCGCAGGATGCGCTGCATCAGCAGCGGGTCGACGTTGCCGCCGGACAGCACGGCCACCACCGGCCCCCGGAACGCCTTCGGGTCGCTGAGCAGCGCGGCCACCGGGCTGGCCCCGGCCGGCTCGACGACCAGCTTCGCCCGCTCCAGACAGAGCAGCAGCGCACTGGACAGCTCGTCCTCGGTGACCGTACGGACCTCGTCGACCAGCTCCTCGACCAGCCGATACGGTACGTCGCCGGGGCGGCCCACCTTGATGCCGTCGGCCATCGTGACCGGGGAGTCGAGTGAGACGGGGTGCCCGGCGGCCAGGGAGGGCGGGTAGCAGGCGGCGCCCTCGGCCTGGACGCCGACGATCCGGACGTCGGGGCGCAGGGCCTTCACCGCGACGGCGACGCCCGCGGCGAAACCGCCGCCGCCGATACCGAGGACGATCGTACGGACCTCCGGGCACTGCTCCAGGATCTCCAGACCGACGGTGCCCTGGCCCGCGATGATGTCGGGGTGGTCGAAGGGGTGGATGAAGACCGCGCCGGTCTCCTCCGCGTACTGCTGCGCCGCGTCGAGGGTCTCGTCGACGACCTGACCGTACAGCCGCACCTCGGCCCCGTACTCCCGGGTCGCGGCGACCTTGGGCAGCGGCGCCCCGACGGGCATGAAGACCGTGGAGCGTACGCCGAGGAGCGAGGAGGCGAGCGCGACCCCCTGGGCGTGGTTCCCGGCGCTGGCGGCGACGACCCCGGCCGCCCGCTCCACCGGGGTGAGGCCGGAGATCCGGACGTAGGCGCCGCGCAGTTTGAAGGAGCCGGTGCGCTGGAGGTTCTCGCACTTGAGGTGGACCGGGGCGCCGACCAGTTCGGTCAGATGCCGGCTGCCCTCCAGCGCGGTCACCCGGGCCACCCCTGACAGCATTTTCTGCGCGCCCCGGACGTCGTCGAGGATCAGGGCCGAGTGGGGGGCGGTCGCGCGGAAGCTCATGTCCGCAAGTCTTGCAGCTCGAACAGCGCCCGGCAGACTTGTCTCATGGCGCCCTGCGGTGGTGTCCGCAGGTTTGTGCGGCACTGGTACACGTTGCCCCGGGGCCGCGTACTCTGTCCCCCACCCATCCGACACCGCACGAAGAGAGCCCCCGGCCATGCCCCCTCAGGACATGACGACTGCTGCGTCTCCTTCCGGGGACGCCGTCCCCGAACACCCGGGCCCCGACCGCCTGCTGGACTCGCTCCAGCACCAGGTGGCGGTCTTCGCCCGCCGTGCCGAGCAGACCCGCCTCGGCGGTGTCGGCCAGGTCCGCAACTCGATGGACCGGGCGGCATACCTGCTGCTGAACCGTCTTGACCGGGAAGGCCCGATGGGCGTCAAGGCGCTGGCGGCCGGGATGGGTATCGACTCCTCGACGGTGACCCGGCAGGTCGCGCCGCTCGTCGACACCGGTCTGGTCAAGCGCACCTCGCATCCGGAGGACGGCCGGGCCGTCGTGCTCCAGCTCTCGCCGCGCGGCCAGGCCCGGCTGGACGAGGTCCGCGCCTCGCGGCGCGAGCTGATGATCCAGGTGACGGACGGCTGGTCGGAGGAGGAGCGGGACATCTTCTGCACCCTGCTCACCCGTTTCAACGGATCGCTGGCCGCCCGCCAGGCCGCGCACCAGCCGCCGCAGTCCGACTGACCTCGTCCCCTCCCCGCACCGGGCGCGTCCGGGCTATTGACCGGGGCGGTGCGCCGGGGCTCGTATATGGTCCATGGCTGAGCGGGCGACCCGGCGGGACCGGCTCCGCGCCCTGGAGTTCGAGGACTTCGTGGCGGGCGCGGGCGGACGCCTGCTGCACACGGCGACACTGCTCACCGGCGAACCGTCCGGACCGCCGGGCGCGTACGTGCGGGCCGAACGGCTGCTGCACGCGGCGCTCTCCCGTACCTACGCCGACTGGGACCGGCTGCGCGGCGGCGACCCCTACGACCGGGCCCGCCGGGAGCTGGCCCTCCGGTTCGCCCGGGAGGCCCGGCGCCACCAGCGGCCGCGCGGCGGTCTGCTGGACCGGCTGACGCCCATCGAGCGGCTCGTCCTCGTCCTGCGGATGTACGAGGAGGTCGGCGAGGAGCAGACGGCGGCGCTGCTCGGGCTGCCGGCCGACCGGATCCGCGCGGTGTGCGCCCGCGCCGTGGCGGCGCT
>NZ_NEUE01000300.1:0-6860 GCF_002910905.1 Streptomyces sp. SM11
GTCGGGCTGCGGGGCGGCGGCTGACTGGGCCTCGTCTGGCAAGAGCGCTCCTCGTGCGGATCCGGGGTACCCGGAGAGCCCATGGTATCGATCCCCCGGCGGGACCTCGCCCGGGGACGGTGGGAGCACGCCCAACGAGGGACGGGCACCCGGTGTTCCCGGGTGCCCGTCCCTCGTGCGTGGTGTCCGTCGCCGGACGCCGATCAGCGGATCAGACCGTGATCAGCGCCTCCAGCGGTGCTCCGGCGAGGCCGGGCTCCAGGCGGGCCCTGCCCGCGAGGAACCCGAGCTCCATGAGGACCGCGACGCCCGCGACCCGGGCGCCGGCCCGCCGGATGAGCTCCAGCGAGGCCTCGGCGGTGCCACCGGTGGCGAGGACGTCGTCGATGACCATGACCCGGTCCCCGGCGTCGAGGTCCTCGGCGTGGATCTCGATCTTCGCGCTGCCGTACTCCAGCTCGTAGGACTGGCTCAGCGTGGCCCCGGGGAGCTTGCCGGCCTTGCGGACCGGGACGAAGCCGATGCCCGCCCGGACCGCGACGGGCGCGGCCAGGATGAAGCCGCGGGCCTCCAGCCCGACGATCTTCGTGGCGCCGTGCCGTACGCACAGCTCCGCGAGGGCGTCGGTGAGCGCCGTGAAGGCCACCGGGTCCGCGAGCAGCGGCGTGATGTCCTTGAACACCACGCCCGGCTTCGGGTAGTCCGCGACGTCGCGGATCCGGCTGAGCAGCAGCTCCCTGGTGGATTCGGTGGTGCTCGTCATCACTCAGCGCTTCCCGGGGGTGCGGCCGTGGCCGCGGGGCTGCTGACGCTGGCCCACGACGGCGCCCGCGGTCTCGACGTCCTCATCCTGCTGGTATGCGGGCCCGTCGTCCTCGGGGGACTCGCCCCGGGCGGCCGCGGCCGCCCGCTTGGCGAGCACCCGCTTCTTCAGCGCCTTCATCTGCGGGTCGCGTTCCTTGAGGTCGGCGACGAGCGGCGTGGCGATGAAGATCGAGGAGTAGGCACCGGCGGCGAGGCCGACGAACAGCGACAGCGAGATGTCGTTCAGCATGCCCGCGCCGAGGACGCCGCCGCCGATGAACAGCAGACCGGCCACCGGCAGGAGCGCCACCACGGTGGTGTTGATGGAGCGGACGAGGGTGCTGTTGATCGACCGGTTGGCGACCTCGCTGTAGGTGAAGCGGGTCTGCTTGGTGATGTCCTTCTGGCCCTCCTTGAGGCTGTCGAAGACCACCACCGTGTCGTACAGGGAGTAACCGAGGATGGTCAGCAGACCGATCACCGTGCCCGGGGTGACCTCGAAGCCGACCAGGGCGTAGACACCGACCGTGATGGTGATGTCATGGATCAGCGCGATGAGGGCGGCGACGGCCATCCGCCACTCGAAGGCGATCGCGAGATAGATCACCACCAGGATCATGAAGACCACGAGACCGGTCCACGCCTTGTTGGCGATCTGCTCGCCCCAGCTCGGGCCGACCAGGTCCGCGTTGATCTGCTCGGCGGGGATGCCGAGCTCGTCGGAGAGCGTCTCCTTGATCTCGTTGGCCTTGGCCGTGCCGACCTCGGTGATCTGGATGCGCAGACCGCCGTTGCCCAGCTCCTGGACGATGGCCTGGTGACCCGATGCCTCGGTGGCCACGTCCGTGGCCTGGACGGTGGAGATCTTGGCCTTGGTGTCGGTCGTGAAGACCGCGCCGCCCTCGAACTCGATGCCCAGACGGAGGCCGCCGACCGCCACGCCGATGATGGCCGTGATGGTGATCAGTATCGAGACGCCGTACCAGATCTTGCGGTTGCGGATGAAGTCGTAGCCGACCTCGCCGCGGTAGAGCCGGGCGCCGAGATTGCCGAGTCGCGACATCTCACGCCTCCTTCGGTTCGGTGGGGGCGTTGACACGGCGCGAGCGACGCAGCGGGGGCTGGGCGCCGAGCCGCTTCGGGTCCAGCCCGGACCACGGACCACCCTTGGAGAAGAACTTCGTCCGCCCCATGAGCGTCATGAGGGGCTTGGTGAAGAGGAACACCACGACGACGTCGAGCAGGGTGGTGAGGCCGAGCGTGAACGCGAAGCCCTGCACCTTTCCGACGGTGACGACGAAGAGCACGGCCGCGGCCAGGA
This sequence comes from Streptomyces sp. SM11, assembly GCF_002910905.1. GTDB lineage: Bacteria > Actinomycetota > Actinomycetes > Streptomycetales > Streptomycetaceae > Streptomyces. The sequence continues at coordinate 2,126 of NZ_NEUE01000300.1, forward strand.
ACGACACGAAGTCGGACACCAGGATGGTGCGCCGGGCACGGGGCCAGGCACGCTCGATGGCCGGACGCAGGGTGCGGCCCTCGCGGATCTCGTCCCTGACACGTTCGAAGTAGACGATGAACGAGTCCGCTGTGATGCCGATCGCGACGATCGCTCCACAGACCGCCGGGAGGTTCAGCGCGAAGCCGATGGCCGGGCCCAGCAAGGACATGATCGTGTACGTCAGGACGCCGGACACCAGGAGACTCAGCAGCGCGATGAAAGCCAGCCCCCGGTAGTAGGCGACCAGGTAGATGATCACCAGTGCCAGGCCGACGGCTCCGGCGATCAGCCCGCCCCGGAGCTGATCGCTGCCGAGGGCGGCGGTCACGGTGGTGACGCTCACCTCCTCGAAGGTCAACGGAAGCGCGCCGTACGACAGGATGTTGCCGAGGTCCTCGGCGGACTGCTGGTCGAAGCTGCCGGAGATCTGGGCGTTCTTGCTGAGCGCCGTGCGCACCGAGGGAGCGGAGACGACCTCACCGTCGAGGACGATCGCGAACTGGTTCATCGGCGGCTGCTGCTGCGAGAGCCGGCCGGTGATCTTCTGGAACTTCTTGGCGCCGGCGGAGGTGAACTCCATCGACACGATCCACTGGCCGGTCTGCTGCTCGATGGCGCCCTCGGCGTCGTCGACGTCGCTGCCGGAGACCTCGGCCGGGCCGAGCACGTACTTCTCGTAGCTGCCCGGGACGTTCGAACCGCAGGCGACGATCGAGTCGGTGGGCTTGGCGTCCTGCCCGGCCTCCGAGCGCTGCTTGGGGTCGGTGCAGTCGAGCTTGGCGAACTCCTCCTGGAGCTTGGCCGTGGCCGGGTCCGCGGAGGGCGGGGCCTCGGGGGAATCGGACGGCTTCGGCTCGTCGGAGGCGCCGGGCGTCGGGGTGTCCTTCGTGAGGGCTCCGGTGACCGCGCGGCCCTGGGTGGTGGCGCTCGCCGAAGGGGCGGCCTCCGAACCGGTGGCCTCCTCCCCCTCTGGCTTGTCCTGGCCCTCGGCGGACTCGCCGGGCTTCGGGGTGGCGCTGTCCGAGGGGGTCGGGGAACCGGAGGGCTGGGGCTCCTCGGGGCCGCTCGCCTGCACCGTCAGAACAGGCCGGAAGTAGAGCTGGGCGGTGGTGCCGACCTGCTCCTGGGCCTGCTTGGAGTTCGTCCCCTTGGGGATGTTGACGATGATGTTCTTCGAGCCCTGGGTCTGGACCTCGGCCTCGGAGACGCCAAGACCGTTGACACGCCGCTCGATGATTCCGACCGCGGTGTCCATGTTGGTCTTGTTGATCGCGTTCGGCTTGCCGGGCTGGTTCTGCGCTTCCAGCGTGATCGACGTCCCGCCGGCCAGGTCGATGCCCAGCCGGGGCGTGGTGTGCCCGGACAGGAACATCCCGCCGGCGAGCGCGACCATGGCGATGAGGATCAGAGCCAGGGCACGCCCCGGCCTGCCCTGACCGCCGGACGGCCCTCGGCCCTTCTTGGGTGCTGCCACCTTCTCGTTTCTCCCTGTCCAACCGCCCCGCGCCGGGTACGCGCCCGAGCGGCCACGATGTGTAGTGGGGACCCTGCCCCCGCAGACGACCGCACGGTCCCGGGGACGCCGCCCGCCGGTGGGCGCGCGACGTCCCCGGGATCGTGAGAACTACTTGGAGTCGGCGTCGCCGTCGGTCTTGCCCTCGCGCTTGGCGTCCTTGACGTCGGCGTCCTCGGTCTCGGCGTCGTCCTTGACCAGGTCGATCTTGGCGACCTCGGTGTCGTCGGACTCACCGGTCAGCGAGGATGCGTCGTCGGGAACGACGGTGCCGTCCGCGTCCAGCTCCTGGTCGTCGCCGTGCACGATGCGGTTGTACTCCGCGTCGTCCAGGACGGCGCCGATCGAGTTCTTCGCGTAGATGGCGTGCACGCCGGGGGCGACCTCGAGGAGAACGGTGTCGTCGTGGACTTCCTTGACGGTGGCGTACATGCCCCCGATCGTCCGGACGCCGGTACCGGGCTGCATGTCGCTGCGCATCTGCGCGGCCGCCGCCTGCTTCTTCTTGGCGGAACGGGTCATCAGGAACATGGCCCCGATGAGCACGATGAAGGGGAGGAGAGTCAAGATATCCACGGGACGGGAATTCCTTCGCACGACCGCGCTGGAATGCGGCCTATATACGGGGGTGGGTACACCGACCGGTAAGGGCGGCATCGGCGGAGTCTAAGCGAGTCCGCATCGATGGAACAACGCCCAGCATGGCACCGGGGTTCCTGTGCACGCGAACCTGTGACGCATCACGCCCCGAACAGGCCCTGTTGTCCCTTTGCTCCGTGCTGCGGCGGGACCAGTCCCAGATGCGCCCAGGCCGCCGGGGTGGCGACGCGGCCGCGCGGGGTCCTGGCCAGCAGTCCTTCCCTTACGAGGAAGGGCTCGGCGACCTCCTCGACGGTCTCCCGCTCCTCCCCCACGGCGACCGCCAGCGTGGACAGGCCCACGGGGCCGCCACCGAAGAGCTTCAGCAGGGCACCGAGGACGGCACGGTCCAGCCGATCGAGTCCGCGGGCGTCAACCTCGTACACCTTGAGGGCCGCCATCGCGATCTCCCGGTCGATCACTCCCTCCGCCTTGACCTGGGCGTAGTCGCGGACGCGGCGCAGCAGGCGGTTGGCGATACGGGGGGTGCCGCGGGAGCGTCCGGCGATCTCGGCGGCGCCCTCCACGTCGATGCTGACGTCGAGGAGGCGGGCCGAGCGGTGGATGACGCGCTCCAGCTCCGCGGGGACGTAGAACTCCATGTGCCCTGTGAAGCCGAAACGGTCGCGCAGCGGGGGCGGCAGCAGCCCGGCCCGGGTGGTGGCCCCGACAAGGGTGAAGGGGGGCAGTTCGAGGGGGATCGCGGTGGCGCCGGGGCCCTTGCCGACGATGACGTCGACCCGGAAGTCCTCCATCGCCATGTAGAGCATCTCCTCGGCGGGCCGGGACATGCGGTGGATCTCGTCGAGGAAGAGGACCTCGCCCTCTTGGAGGGAGGAGAGGATCGCCGCGAGATCGCCGGCGTGCTGGATGGCGGGGCCCGAGGTGATCCTGATCGGGGCGTTCATCTCGGCGGCGATGATCATCGACAGGGTGGTCTTGCCGAGGCCGGGGGCGCCGGACAGCAGCACATGGTCGGCGGTGGCGCCGCGGGCGAGAGCGGCCTTGAGGACCAGGTCGAGCTGTTCGCGGACCTTCTCCTGGCCGACGAACTCCCCCAGGTCCTTGGGGCGCAGGGCCGCCTCGACCGCGGTGTCCTCGCCGTCGAGATGGCCTGCGTCGACCAGCCGGTCGTCGACGACCGGGCCGGTCGGCTCGTCGGTCTCGGGTCCGGTCTCGTCCCAGTTCATCAAGGGCCTCTTCGGTGGTTCGGTGCCGGTCAGCGTGCGCGGTTGAGAGTCTGCAGGGCCGCCCGCAGCAGCTGCGGCACTGGGGGTGCCGTGCCCTCGGCGACGGCGGACTCGGCCTGCGGGGCGACGGCGTCGACGGCCTGATCGGCCTCGCGGCTCGCGTAACCGAGGCCGATCAGGGCGGCCTGGAGCTGGTCGCGCCAGCCGGAGGTGACGGGGGCGCCGACGCCCTGCTGGCCGATGCGCGCCCCGGCCGGTTCGCCGAGCCGGTCCTTGAGCTCCAGGAGCAGCTTCTGGGCGCCCTTCTTGCCGATGCCGGAGACGGCGGTCAGTGCCTTCTCGTCGCCGGTGGAGACCGCGAGGCGCAGGGCGTCGGGATTGTGGGTGGCGAGCATCGCCTGGGCGAGGCGGGGGCCGACGCCGCTGGCGGTCTGGAGCAGCTCGAACACCTGCCGCTCGTCGTCGTCCCGGAAGCCGTAGAGCGTGAGGGAGTCCTCACGGACGACCAGGGAGGTGGCGAGCCGGGCCTCCTTGCCGACACGCAGGCCGGCGAGGGTGTGCGGGGTGCACTGGACGGCCATGCCGATGCCGCCGACCTCGATGACGGCCGTGGTCGGGGCGAGGGCGGCCACCGGGCCGGAGACGAAGGCGATCATGCGATGCGGCCTTTCAGCGTGCGAGGCGTGCCGGTCGTGCGAGGGGTACCGGCCACGCCGGCTGTGCGGGATGCGCCGGACGCCCGGGACGAGCCGGGCGTGCGGTGGGCGGCGACCGCCTGCTGGAGCCGGTTCTGCGAGGGGGCGCGCCAGATGTGGCAGATGGCCAGGGCCAGAGCGTCGGCGGCGTCGGCGGGCCTGGGCGGTGCGTCCAGCCGCAGCAGCCGGGTCACCATCGCGCCGACCTGGGCCTTGTCGGCGCGGCCGGATCCGGTGACGGCCGCCTTGACCTCGCTGGGGGTGTGCAGGGCGACGGGGATGCCGCGGCGAGCGGCGCAGAGCATGGCGACCGCGCTGGCCTGGGCGGTGCCCATCACCGTACGGACGTTGTGCTGGGCGAAGACCCGCTCCACGGCCACGTAACCCGGGGAGTGCTCGTCGAGCCATTGCTCGATGCCCTGTTCGATGGCGACGAGCCGGTCGCCGAGCTCCGCGTCGGACTGGGTGCGCACGACGCCGACGCCGATCATGGTCAACGGGCTGCCCGCGACCCCTTCGACCACGCCGACACCGCACCGGGTCAGCCCCGGGTCAACACCCAGAACCCGCATGGAGCCCCCTGTCCTTGACGCTCGCCACACTCACTCGTTCATCTGTTCCCGCAGGCTATCGGCTCGCACTGACAATCCGTCGCA
>NZ_NEUE01000300.1:6910-114760 GCF_002910905.1 Streptomyces sp. SM11
CCGTCGCACGGGGCCGTGTCCGCCCTGCCGGCCGTGCCGTCAGGCGTCGACCTTCTCCATGACCTCGTCGGACACGTCGAAGTTGGCGAAGACGTTCTGCACGTCGTCGCTGTCCTCCAGCGCGTCGATGAGCTTGAAGATCTTGCGGGCGCCCTCTTCGTCCAGTTCGACCTGCATGGTCGGCAGGAAGTTGGCCTCGGCGGAGTCGTAGTCGATGCCCGCCTCCTGGAGCGCGGTGCGCACCGCGACCATGTCGGTGGCCTCGCTGACCACCTCGAAGGTCTCGCCGAGGTCGTTGACCTCCTCGGCGCCCGCGTCGAGGACCGCGCCGAGGACGTCGTCCTCGCCCAGCTCGCCCTTGGGCACGATCACGACGCCCTTGCGGTTGAACAGGTACGAGACGGAGCCCGGGTCGGCCATCGAGCCGCCGTTCCGGGTCATCGCGACACGTACGTCGGAAGCGGCACGGTTGCGGTTGTCCGTGAGGCACTCGATGAGCACCGCGACACCGTTGGGGCCGTAACCCTCGTACATGATCGTCTCGTAGTCGGCGCCGCCCGCTTCGAGACCGCCACCGCGCTTGACCGCGGAGTCGATGTTCTTGTTCGGGACGGAGCTCTTCTTCGCCTTCTGGATGGCGTCGACGAGCGTGGGGTTGCCGTCGGGGTCCACGCCGCCGGAACGCGCCGCGACCTCGATGTTCTTGATCAGCTTCGCGAAGAGCTTGCCGCGCTTGGCGTCAATCACGGCCTTCTTGTGCTTCGTCGTAGCCCATTTAGAGTGGCCGGACATCTGCCTTCTCCTTCGCGTCACCAAAATCGAGTCGAACCCGAGAGATCCTACCGGGGTCCGCTCAGTTCACCGCGCGCACCATGTCCACGAACAGAGCGTGTACGCGATGATCGCCGGTCAGTTCGGGATGGAACGACGTAGCGAGGACATTTCGCTGCCGTACGGAGACGATGTGTCCGCCGTGCTCCGCGATGACCTCGGCCTCGGCTCCGACGGACTCGACCCAGGGCGCCCGGATGAACACGCCCTCCACGGGACCGCCGTCGATCCCGTCGACCTCGACCGCCGCCTCGAACGACTCGTTCTGCCGCCCGAAGGCGTTGCGCCGCACGATCATGTCGATGCCGCCGACGGTCTCCTGACCCGAGCGGGGGTCGAGGATCTTCTCGGCCAGCAGGATCATTCCGGCGCAGGTGCCGTAGACCGGCATCCCGGCCCGGACCCGCTCGCGCAGCGGCTCCATCATGCCGAAGAGCACGGCCAGTTTGGACATGGTGGTGGACTCGCCGCCCGGGATGACCAGGCCGTCGACCTCGGAGAGCTCCTCGGGGCGCCGGACCGGCCTGGCCACGGCGTCCGCCGAGGCCAGGGCGATCAGGTGCTCCCGTACGTCGCCCTGGAGAGCCAGAACACCGATCAGGGGGGTGTCGCTCATCAGTGGTTACCAGCCGCGGTTGGCGTAGCGCTCGGACTCGGGCAGCGTGTCGCAGTTGATGCCGACCATGGCCTCGCCCAGGTTGCGGGAGGCGTCCGCGATGACCTTCGGGTCGTCGTAGAAGGTGGTGGCCTTCACGATCGCGGCGGCGCGCTTGGCCGGGTCGCCGGACTTGAAGATGCCGGAGCCGACGAAGACGCCTTCGGCGCCGAGCTGGCGCATCAGCGCGGCGTCGGCGGGGGTGGCGACGCCACCGGCGGAGAACAGCACGACCGGCAGCTTGCCGAGCTCCGCGACCTCCTTGACCAGCTCGTACGGAGCACGCAGGTCCTTGGCGGCGGCGTACAGCTCGTTGTTGTCGAAGCCGCGCAGCCGGGCGATCTCGTTCTTGATCTGGCGCAGGTGGCGGACGGCCTCGACGACGTTGCCGGTGCCGGCCTCGCCCTTCGAGCGGATCATGGCCGCGCCCTCGGCGATCCGGCGCAGGGCCTCGCCCAGGTTGGTGGCGCCGCAGACGAAGGGGGTGGTGAAGGCGAACTTGTCGCTGTGGTTGACCTCGTCGGCCGGGGTCAGGACCTCGGACTCGTCGATGTAGTCGACGCCGAGGGACTGGAGCACCTGGGCCTCGACGAAGTGGCCGATGCGGGACTTGGCCATGACGGGGATGGAGACGGCCCCGATGATCTCCTCGATCATGTTGGGGTCGGACATCCGGGCCACGCCGCCGTCCTTGCGGATGTCGGCGGGGACCCGCTCCAGGGCCATGACGGCCACGGCGCCCGCGTCCTCGGCGATCTTCGCCTGCTCGGCGTCGACGACGTCCATGATCACGCCGCCCTTGAGCTGCTCGGCCATGCCGCGCTTGACGCGGGCGGTGCCGGTTGCGGGGTACTCGGCGGACTGCGGGGTGCTGGGAAGCGTGGACACGGGACCTCACTCGGTTTAAGACGCTGGATACTGCATCGCCGAGCAAACGCTGTGGGACCAGTCCACAGCAAGGGCCAATGGGCAGGGCGTGGATCGTTTTGGCCCTGGACCGTTCCCCGACTCAGGTGCCGGGGCGGTCCGCGAGAGCCACCGGCGGGGCGTCGTCCATCTCGAAGGCGAGCGGGAACGGCGCGTGCCCGGCCAGCTTGAAGAGCCGGACAGTACGGTGCCGGCGCAGGGCGCGGGCGGCGCGCACGGAGTCGTTGTGGAAGCGCCGGGCCATGGGGACGCGGCGTACGGCGGCGGCCAGTTCGGTGGCCGCCTCCTCGCCGCCGGGGATCTCCTTCACCACCTCGACCTGGGCCGGTTCACCGAAGACGGCGCGCAGGGCGGTGCTCAGTTCGCTCTCGGCGACCTCGCGGTGGTCCTCCTCGGCCTGCCGGGCGGCGTGCGCGGCCTCGTACAGGACGATCGAGGCGGCCGGATCCAGGACGCCGGAGGTGGCCAGCTCCTGGGTGACCGAGGCGCGGCGCAGCAGTTGGGCGTCGAGGGCGGCGCGGGCGGCGTCGATCCGGGAGTGCAGGCGGTCGAGCCGGCCGGCGGTCCAGCTGAGGTACACGCCGACCGCGATGAGGGCGAGGACGATCCAGACGATGAGGGTTACGGTCACGGGCCCACACGCTACCGTCGCCGGAGGCCCCGGCCCGCACCCCCGTCAGGAACGGGCTCCCCGGGGCTCACTCCCGCGCGAGTCCGAACCGGGCCCGCAGCCCCGGGCGTTCGTCCGCCGCGACCGAGGCGGCCCCGTCGGTCACCGTCTCGTACACCGCGAGGATGTCGGCCCCCACCGTCGCCCAGTCGAAGCGCCGTACATGGGCCTCGCCGCGCTCGCGCAGTCCGGCCCGGCGCTCCGGGTCGCCCAGCAGCCGGATCGCGGCGGCGGCCAGCGCGTCGGCGTCCTCGTTGGCGAACAGGTCGCCCGCCGCGCCCTGGTCCAGCACCTGCGCGAAGGCCTCCAGGTCGCTCGCCAGCACCGGCGCTCCGGCCGACAGCGCCTCGACCAGGATGATGCCGAAGCTCTCACCGCCGGTGTTGGGGGCCACGTACACATCGACGCTGCGCAGCAGCCGGGCCTTGTCCTCGTCGCTCACCATGCCGAGGAACTCGACTCGCTCGCGCAGTTCCTTCGGCAGCGAGGCCACCGCCTCCTCCTCGTCACCGCGCCCGGCGACCAGCAGCCGGGCCTCGGGGTGGGCGGCGAGGATCGCGGGCAGCGCCTTCATCAGGACGGGCAGGCCCTTGCGGGGTTCGTCGATGCGACCGATGAAGCCGAGGGTCCGGCCCTGCCATTCGGCCTTCGGCTCGGCCTTGGCGAAGAAGCCGACGTCGACGCCGTTGGGGATGAGGACGGCGTCCCCGCCGAGGTGCTCGACCAGCGTGCGCCGGGCGTACTCACTGACGGCGATCCGAGCACTGATCTTCTCCAGCGCGGGCTGGAGGATCGGGTACGCGGCGATCATCGCCCGGGAACGCGGGTTGGAGGTGTGGAAGGTGGCCACGATCGGCCCCTGCGCCGCCCAGCAGGCCAGCAGGCCCAGCGACGGTGAGGTCGGCTCGTGGATGTGGATGACGTCGAACGTGCCGTCGTGCAGCCAGCGCCGCACCCGGGCCGCCGACAGGAAGCCGAAGTTCAGCCGGGCGACGGAGCCGTTGTACGGGACGGGAACGGCCCGGCCCGCCGAGACCACGTAGGGCGGCAGCGGTGTCTCGTCGTCGGCGGGGGCCAGGACGGAGACCTCGTGGCCGAGCCGGATCAGGTGTTCGGCCAGGTCCCTGATGTGGAACTGCACACCGCCCGGCACGTCCCAGGAGTACGGGCAGACGATGCCGATCTTCACGTGGGTTCCCCCCGGGGGTCCAGGTCGTCCAGCCAGAGCCGCTGGAGCATGTGCCAGTCCTCCGGGTGCTCGGCGATGCCATCGGCGAAGGCGTCGGCCAGTGCCTGGGTCATGGCGGAGGTCCGCTCGGCGCGGGTGCCCTCCCGCGTCGCCTCGACCGCCGGGTGGATGCGCGCCTTCATCACCGGTGTGCCGTCGTACCAGAGGGTCACCGGCAGCAGCAGCGCGCCCGTCTGCTGGGCGAGCAGCGCCGGGCCCGCGGGCATCCGCGCGGTGGAGCCGAAGAACGACACCTCGACGCCGGACGCGGACAGGTCCCGGTCGGCCACCAGGCAGATCAGGCCGCCCGCGCGCAGCCGCCGGGCCAGGGTGCCGAAGGCGGCTCCGCCGCTGTGCGGCAGGACCTCCATGCCCAGGCCCTCGCGGTAGGCGACGAACCGGTCGTAGAGCGTCGCGGGCTCCAGGCGTTCGGCGACGGTGGTGAAGGGGACCTTCAGGTCGGTGGTGACCCAGGCTCCCGCGAGGTCCCAGTTGCCCAGGTGCGGCAGGGCGATGATCACGCCGTTTCCGGCGTCCAAGCCCTCGGTGAGGTGGTGCACGTCGGCTACGTCGATGCTGTCCTTGATGCGCTCCGGGGTCCAGGTCGGCAGCCGGAACGACTCCCTCCAGTAGCGCATGTAGGAGCGCATACCGGCGCGGGACAGCTCGGCCAGTCGCTCCGGCCCCGCGTCGGGGACGACCCGGGCCAGGTTCGACTCCAGGCGCAGCACGCTCTTGCCGCGCCGCTTCCACGCCTGGTCGGCGATGGTGCGGAAGAGGCGGGCGGCGGCGGGCTCGGGCAGCTTCTTGACGGCGCTCCAGCCCAGCCCGTACAGCCCGTCGGTGATCCGGCCCTTCAGGTCGGACGCGCCGGCGCTCACCGGTCGGCCTCGCTCCCCTGGCCGGCGGAACCGGTGGAGGACGCGTCCGCGGCGGCCTGTCCCCCGGCGGCGGCCTCCGCGGCGTCCGCCTCGGCGGATTCGCGGCGTACGGTCACCACGCGCTGGATCAACGTCACCAGGCTGCCCGCGGCGACGATCCACAGGGCGATCGGCAGCAGGACGTCGATACCGGGGACACCGAACGCGTGCAGTCCGGCGAGACCGGCGGCGACCAGCGAGATCACCAGGCGTTCGGCGCGCTCCACGAGGCCGTTGACCGCGACCGGCAGGCCGATCGACTCGCCGCGCGCCTTGGTGTACGAGACCACCTGGCCGCTGGCCAGGCAGAAGATCGCGACGGCACACAGGATGTTGTCGTCGCCGCTGCCCGCGTACCAGAGGGCGAAGCCGGCGAAGATCGCCCCGTCGGCGACCCGGTCCAGCGTCGAGTCGAGGAACGCGCCCCACCGGCTGGAGATCCCGGCCTGCCGCGCCATGTTGCCGTCGACGAGGTCGGAGAAGACGAAGATCGTGATGACGATCGTGCCCCAGAAGAACTCCCCCATCGGGAAAAAGACCAGCGCACCTGCCATCACTCCGGCCGTGCCGATGAGAGTGACCGCGTCGGGGCTGACCCCGAGGCGGAGCAGCAGAGCGGCGAACGGTGTGAGGACACGCGTGAAGAATGCACGCGCGTACTTGTTCAGCATGGCCTTCCCGAGGGTTCGGTTGGCCGAGCGGCCCCTACGGCCACCGGCTGGCCCATCGTAGTCACCACCGGTGCCTTCCACCTGACGGGCACCCGCCGCCGGGCGTCACGCGGGCTTCCCGCACCGGCCGGACGGCGCGCGTGCGCGACGTATGGACGCGGTCCCGCTCCGGTGCCAAGCTCGAAGGACCGCGGGCGTCGCCGAAGCCGCCGCGGCGGCCTCCCCGTGCCCGTGACCACCGCTGCTCCGCGCGCGGTCGCCCTCCCCCGCACCGCGCCATCGACCGGGAGGCACGCATCATGGGCGACAAGGCACACGCACACCCCGGGGCCGCCGGAGGAGCACCGACGGCCGGCCACCCCTCCGCCGTACGGAACGTGGTGCTGGTCGGCCCCAGCGGATCGGGCAAGACCACACTGGTCGAGGCGCTGGCCCTGACGGCGGGCGCCGTGAACCGGGCCGGGCGGGTCGAGGACGGGGCGACCGTCTCCGACTACGACGAGATCGAGCAGCGCCGACGGCGTTCCGTACAGCTCTCGCTGGTCCCGGTGGCCTGGGGCGGCTGCAAGATCAATCTGCTGGACACCCCCGGCTACGCGGACTTCGTCGGGGAGTTGCGGGCCGGTCTGCGTGCGGCGGACGCGGCCCTCTTCGTCGTCTCCGCGGCCACGGACGCGGCGTCCGTGGCCGCGACCACCCGGGCCGCCTGGGAGGAGTGCGCGCTCGTCGGCATGCCGCGCGCGATCGTCGTCACGCACCTGGACACCGCCCGCACCTCCTACCGGGAGATGAACCGGATCTGCGCCGAGGCCTTCGGGGGCGATGACCCCGACGCCGTACTGCCGCTGTACCTGCCGGTGCTGGGGCCCGAGGGTGCCGACGGGCACGCCCCGCTGACCGGGCTCACCGGGCTGCTGAGCCGGCGGATCCTCGACTACTCCTCCGGGGAACGCGCCGAGCTGCCGCCCGCCCCCGACCAGGAGGAACCGCTGCGGGAGGCCCGGGACCGGCTGATCGAGGGGATCGTCGCCGAGAGCGAGGACGAGTCCCTGATGGACCGCTATCTCGCCGGCGAGGACATCGACGTCGCGGCACTGATCGGCGATCTGGAACAGGCCGTCGCCCGGGGTTCCTTCCACCCCGTCCTCACCGCGGCCCCGGCGGCCGAGGGCGCCCGCCAGGGCATCGGCACCGTGGAGCTGCTGGAGCTGATCACCCGCGGCTTCCCGACCCCGCTGGAGCGCACTCCGCCCGTCGTCACCACCCCGTCGGGCAAGCCTCGGACCGCTCCGGTCTGCGATCCGGAGGGTCCGCTGGTCGCCGAGGTCGTCAAGACGGCCTCCGACCCGTACGTGGGCCGGGTCTCGCTGGTCCGCGTCTTCTCCGGCACCCTGCGTCCCGACGACTCCGTGCACCTGTGCGGCCACGGCCTGACCGCGACGGGGCACGCGCCGCGCCCCTGTCACGAGGCGGAGATCCGCGTCGGGGCGCTCACCTCGCCGTTCGGCCGCCGGCAGCACGCCCTGGACCGGTGCGTCGCGGGCGATCTGGCGTGCGTGGCCCGGCTCGGCGAGGCGGAGACCGGCGACACGCTCTCCCCGGTCGGCGACCCCGTCCTGATCGAGCCCTGGTCGACACCGGACGCGCTTCTCCCGCTGGCCGTACGGGCGCACGGCAAGGCGGACGAGGACAAGCTGTCGCAGGGCCTGGCCCGACTGGTCGCCGAGGACCCCACGCTGCGCCTCGAACAGAACCCGGACACCGGTCAGGTCGTCCTGTGGTGCCTGGGCGAGGCCCATCAGGAGCTCGCCCTGGAGCGGCTGCGCAACCGTTACGGCGTCCAGGTCGACGCGGAGCCGCACCGGGTGCCGCTGCGGGAGACGTTCGCCGGGCGGGCGGCCGGGCGCGGACGGCACGTCAAGCAGTCGGGCGGGCACGGACAGTTCGCGATCTGCGAGATCGAGGTGGAGCCGCTGCCGCCGGGCTCGGGCATCGAGTTCATCGACAAGGTCGTCGGCGGTTCGGTGCCGCGTCAGTTCATTCCCTCGGTGGAGAAGGGTGTGCGGGCCCAGGCTGCCCGGGGGCTGGCCGCCGGGCACCCCCTGGTCGACGTCCGCGTCACGCTGCTGGACGGCAAGGCGCACTCGGTGGACTCCTCCGACACCGCCTTCCAGACCGCCGGGGCGCTCGCGCTGCGGGAGGCCGCGTCCGACACCCGTATCCAGCTCCTGGAACCGGTCTGCGAGGTGAGCGTCCTGGTCCCGGACGACTACGTGGGCCCGGTGATGAGCGACCTGTCGGGGCGGCGGGGCCGGGTCGTGGGCACCGAGCAGAATCCGGGCGGGCGCACCCTCGTACGGGCCGAGGTGCCGGAGATCGAGGTCGGCCGGTACGCGGTGGACCTGCGCTCCCTGTCGCACGGCACCGGCCGCTTCGACCGCGCCTACACCCGGCACGAGGCGATGCCGCCGCAGGTCGCCGAACGGGTCCGCGCGGAACGGGCGGACGGGGCACCCGGCGCGTGACCGGCGCACTGTCGCACACGCCGCCCGCGTCCACACCGGTGGCAGGTGGTGCGGCGATCCGGACGATACGCTGTGGTCGCAGCTCAGAAGGTATGCCGCGTACGGTAGTTGGGCACACCGCAGGAGCAGACGTGCGGCGAGTGGGGGCGACAGGTGGCCAACGACGGATTCGACTTCTCACCCGGGGCCCAGATCCCGATCCAGGGTTCGGGCGGCCAGAGCGTGGCGACCAACGCCCTGGCCTCGGCGGCGTATCGGGACAGTCCGGTGGAGACGATCCTCGACGCCAACAGCGAGTGGCACAAATCGGAAGTAAAGCCGGGCTCCTCCAAACTCTTCAAGTCCGACTACTTCAAGCCGAATCTCGGTGAGGCGTTCGCCCGTGCCGTCCAGGAGCGCATGCTCGGCGGCGCCCGCAAGGCGCTCATCCAGTCCTTCGGCACGGACCCGCAGACCGTGGTGGAGCACTGCCTGTCGGCGAACAACCTGCGCAAGGCCCGGGACACCCGGCTCACCCTGGTGACCGTGGTGTGCGGTGTCCTGTTCCTGCCCGGCATGCTGGCCTGGGTGATCGCCTTCCGGATCCGGGACGTGCTCGACAAGTCCAAGGACACGGCGTTCCGTGCGGTCGGCACGGTGCTCCTGGCCGCCTTCGGGATCGGCGCGGCGGTCCTGATGGTCAAGCTCCCCCTGGACGGGCTGCTCGCGCTCTACCTCCGGGGCGCGCTCGTCGCCCCGGTGATCGGCTGGCTGATCGCCAAGCGGATCGCGGAGACCTCGGCCAAGGACATGCGGGCCCGCTGGGAGGGCCTGCTCTCCGGCACCGGGGTGATCGCGAAGATCCCCGAGGCGGTGCCGAAGAACCCCAACGAGACCGCGCGGGAGGCCCTGCGCCAGGGTCTGGAGAAGCTGTCGGCCGAGCAGCAGTCGAACGCCGTCTTCTACGCCGGTCCCAAGGGCGTCCTCGGGATGGGCACCCGCTGGGGCAGCTGGCAGCTGGCCGAGGAGCTGCTCCCCAAGGACCCGGCGAAGGAGATCCACCAGTTCCGCAGCTGGGACCTGATCCGGATCATCCACGACCAGCTGAAGATGCTGGAGCGCGGACCGCTGAACACTGGCGGCTTCCCCAAGCCGTCCGTGAAGCACTGGGTCGTCTCGCCCATCGGGGAGAACGCCGACTCCGTCACGCGCCCCGAGGGGGAGGACGTCGCCACCTTCCAGGTGAAGCCCCACGAGATACAGCGGATCTGCAACCACCAGCAGTTCGGCAGCGGTGACCGGCACTATCTGGGCGTCCAGTTCACCCTGTGGGACGGCCAGCTGGTGATCACCATGATGATCACCGTCACCGTGCTCCACGAGACCCTGCGCATCGAGGTCACGGGCCATGCGCTGGGGCCCGTCCACGGCTTGTTCCTCTCCAAGCCGGCGGCGAAGAAGAAGACGGTCAACAAGACCGTCCGCTTCTGGGAGACCCGGGACGTCCAACTGGCCCTCGTGGACGCCAAGGAGGTCGTGCGGCTCGCCCTGCGGGCCCCGCTCACCTGGTATCCGCCGCTGCTGGACTACCTGGGCGGGAAGATAGTGCTGCCCGAGCCGTTCGGGCTGCGGCACGCCTGGGCGGCCAAGCCGTGGAACCACCGCTTCATGGCGGACGACGCGATGCGCGCCGCCACCCCGGTGCTGCGGGCCGTCCACACGGCGGCGATGCGCGTCCTCACGGAGAACGGCGTCGACACGGAGCGCTTCGACAACCGCTCGATGGTACTGAGCGGCCTCGTTCAGGACTCGGCCCCGCGCAAGGCCGACGTCTACGACGCGTAGCCGGACGGGAGGGGAGGCCCGGCCGGGCCTCCCCTCCCCCGTACAGCACGCGCTCAGCGGGCCGGCAGTTCGCCCGTCGGCCAGGCGTCGGCCAGCATCGCCCGGGTGTCGCCCAGCAGCTGGGGCAGCACCTTGGTGTGGCCGATGACCGGCATGAAGTTGGTGTCTCCGCCCCAGCGCGGCACCAGGTGCTGGTGCAGATGTGCGGCGATCCCGGCCCCGGCCACCGAGCCCTGGTTCATGCCGATGTTGAAGCCGTGCGCCCCGGAGGCCGCCCTCAGCGCGACCATCGCCCGCTTGGTGAAGTCCGCCAACTCCGCCGTCTCCGGGCCGTCCAGTTCGGTGTAGTCGGCCACATGCCGGTAGGGAACGACCATGAGGTGGCCGCCGTTGTACGGATACAGGTTCAGCACCGCGTAGACGTGCTCCCCGCGTGCCACGACGAGCCCGTCCACGTCGGATTTCGCGGGGATCGAACAGAACGGACAGCCGTCCTCGGCACCCGGGCCGTCCGGCTTGTTCTCGCCCTGGATGTACGCCATCCGATGGGGCGTCCACAGACGCTGAAACGCGTCGGGCGTCCCCACGCCGATCTGCTGCTCCGGCTCACTCGTCATGCCGATCAGCATATTGCGTCACCCCGGCGGAGCGTGTCGCCGGGGCCGCACCGCCCGGCAGCCCGCGATGCTGAGGCGATGAGCGACCGATCCGCCCCGGAGGCACCCGCCCGGCTGATCCGCTGGGAGCAACGCACGGAGGTTCCCCTCTTCGCCGCGGGGCTGCTCTTCCTGGCGGGGTACGCGGTCCGGGTGCTGACCCCGCACGAGGCCGAGCCCTGGAACGACATCGCCCTGATCCTCGTCTGGTCGACCTGGCTGCTCTTCCTCGCGGACTATGTGACGCGGCTGCGGCTCAGTGGTCCGGGCGCGCGCTTCGTCCGCGTCCACTGGCTCGACACCCTGGTCCTGCTGCTCCCGCTGCTGCGCCCGCTGCGCATGGTCCAGGTCTACACGGCGGTGCAGCGACGACGTGACCGGCCGCGGCTCAACCTGTACGCGCGGGTGATCTCGTATGCGGGCCTGACCTCCGTCCTGCTCGGCTTCTCCGCCGCGCTCGCGGTCTACCACCTGGAGCACACGGCCCCCGACGCCTCCATCCGTACCTTCGGCGATGCGGTGTGGTGGGCGTGCGCGACGCTCACGACGGTCGGTTACGGGGACGCCGCCCCGGTCACGTTCTGGGGCCGGACGGTCGCGGCGGGGCTGATGGCCGGCGGTCTGGCGCTGCTCGGCGCGGTCACGGGGTCGTTCTCGTCCTGGCTGATCCAGGTGTTCACCCGGGAGGACGAGAAACGGCCCCCGGAGCGCGGGTAGCGCTCCGGGGGCCGTCTCCCACCGGTCGGATCAGACCTGTACTCGGTCCTCGACGGCCTTCGCGATCTTGGCGATGGCGTCGTCGACAGGAATGCCGTTCTCCTGCGAACCGTCGCGGTAGCGGAAGGAGACGGCGCCGTTGGCCATGTCCTCGTCACCAGCGATGATCATGAAGGGCACCTTGGCCTTCTGCTGGTTGCGGATCTTCTTCTGCATCCGGTCGGACGAGGCGTCCACGTCCACCCGCAGCCCCTGCTTGCGCGCCTTGGCTGCGAACTCCTGGAGGTAGGGGATGTGGGCGTCGCCGATCGGGATGCCGACGGCCTGGACCGGGGCGAGCCAGACCGGGAACGTGCCCGCGTAGTGCTCCAGGAGCACGGCGAAGAACCGCTCGATGGAGCCGAACAGGGCACGGTGGATCATGACCGGGCGCTGCTTGGAGCCGTCCGGGCCGGTGTACTCCAGGTCGAAGCGCTCCGGCAGGTTGAAGTCGAGCTGCACGGTCGACATCTGCCAGGTGCGGCCGATGGCGTCCTTGCACTGCACGGAGATCTTCGGGCCGTAGAACGCGGCGCCGCCCGGGTCGGGGACCAGGGGCAGACCCTGCTTCTCGGCGACCTGCCGCAGCGTCTCGGTGGCCTCTTCCCAGGTGTCGTCGGAGCCGACGTACTTCTCCGGGTCCTTGGTGGAGAGCTCCAGGTAGAAGTCGGTGAGCCCGTAGTCACGGAGCAGGTTCAGCACGAAGGTGAGCGTGCGGTCGAGCTCCTCCGCCATCTGCTCCTTGGTGCAGTAGATGTGCGCGTCGTCCTGCGTGAAGCCGCGCGAGCGGGTCAGGCCGTGCACGACGCCCGACTTCTCGTAGCGATACACCGTGCCGAACTCGAAGAGGCGCAGCGGCAGTTCGCGGTAGGAGCGGCCGCGCGCGTCGAAGATCAGGTTGTGCATCGGGCAGTTCATCGGCTTGAGGTAGTAGTCCACCCCGTCGTCGAGCTGCATGGGGGGGTACATGCCGTCGGCGTACCAGTCCAGGTGGCCGGACTTCTCGAAGAGCTTGCCCTTGGTGGCGTGCGGGCTGTAGACGAACTCGTAGCCCTCCTCCTCGTGACGGCGGCGTGAGTAGTCCTCCATGGCCCGGCGGATGACGCCACCCTTGGGGTGGAAGACCGCGAGGCCGGGGCCGATCTCGTCGGGGAAGGAGAAGAGGTCCAGCTCGCTGCCGAGCTTGCGGTGGTCGCGCTTGGCGGCCTCCTCCAGGAACTCCAGGTGCGCCTTCAGCTCGTCCTTGGTCGGCCAGGCGGTGCCGTAGATGCGCTGGAGCATCGGGTTCTTCTCACTGCCGCGCCAGTACGCGGCGGCGTTGCGCATCAGCTTGAACGCCGGGATGAACCGGGTGGTGGGCAGGTGCGGACCCCGGCAGAGGTCCTTCCAGCACAGGTCACCGGTCTTCGGGTCGAGGTTGTCGTAGATGGTCAGCTCGCCGCCGCCCACTTCGACGTCCGCGCCGTCGTCCGAGGAGGCCGAGCCCTTGATGCCGATGAGCTCCAGCTTGTACGGTTCGTCGGCCAGCTCCTCGCGGGCATCCTCGTCGGAGACCACGCGACGCGAGAACTTCTGGCCCCGCTTCTGGATCTCCTGCATCTTCTTCTCGACGGCCTTGAGGTCCTCGGGCGTGAACGGCTTCTCGACGTCGAAGTCGTAGTAGAAGCCGTCCTTGACCGGCGGGCCGATGCCGAGCTTGGCTTCGGGGAAGAGCTCCTGCACGGCCTGGGCCATGACGTGCGCGGTGGAGTGGCGCAGGATGTTGAGACCGTCCTCGGAGGAGATCTCCACCGGCTCGACGCTCTCTCCGTCCCGGAGCTCGTAGGAGAGGTCCTTCAGCTCGCCGCCGATACGCGCGGCGACGACGGTGCGCTGACCGGGGAAGAGCTCGCCGGCCGTCGTGCCCGTCGTCACCACGTGCTCTTCCCGCTCGGAATCGCGTTGGATGATCACACGGACGTCTGACACCGGTCTCTCCTGTCTGAGGGGGCGCCTGCCTTCACATGGCCAAGCAATGCGAATCGTACCGAGCCGTACGCCCCCGACGCGAACGCCTTCCTGGTGGGGCCGGGGCCCGGCGTTCGGATCAGGCTGGATCAGGGACACGACAACGCAGCAGATGCGCGTGCCGGGGCCCGCGAGCCCGGCATGATCCGAACGACAGGCCCTACGGCTCCTCCCCCGCGCACGCCTCCTCGAAGAAGTCCACGTTCTCCTGGAGGGCCTTCATCAGCCGGTCCCGTTCGGCCTCGTCGACCTGGACGGGCGCGACCTGCGAGGCCCCGGTGAGCCGCCGGAAGCCGCCCCGGTTCTCCAGCCGCCCCTCCACCTGCAGCGGCAGCCCCACGAGGTGGGCGTGGCCCGCGATGCGGTACGCCTCCTCGTCCAGCTCCACACGGACGTGCGCGACCTCGGCCCCGGCCAGCACCCGCAGCCGTACGATCCCGGCACCGCGCGGCCCCGAGCGGCGCAGCCGGACCACCGCGCCGGTCAGCCGCACCTGCACAGCGGGTTCGTCGCGGAGGTAGCGGGCTCCGGCGGCACGCAGGGCCGGGAGGTCACCCGGGGAGAACTCGACGGGGGCGGGGCGGACCGGGCAGCCGTCCGGGGTGCCCGCCGCGGGCGCCCACCGCAGGTCGATCCCGGCCCCCTCGGTGCCGCACACCAGGGCGATCAGCGCCTCGGTCAGCTCCCGGCCGACGCCCGCCGCGACCGCGCTGTCGAAGGCCTCCATGCCGCCGGTGGCCCGCTGGTAGTCCACCGCCTCGCGGGTGGCGTGCAGGGCGTGGCAGAGCCGGACGGCGACGGCGCGTCCGGAGGAGACGGGGACGTACGCGGTGAGGCCCCGGCCATCGGCTCCGGGCCCGATCAGGGCGTCGTCCAGGGCGGCCCGCGCCTTCCTGCGGTGCCGGGCCCCGTGGTAGCCGGCCCGGCCGCGGGCCGCGAGGGCCCCGGCCATGAGGACCTGCCGGGCGGCCGAGCGCAGCTCCTCCGCCTCGGTCCAGCCCGAGGCGCCCGCGGCCGCTGCCACCGAATCGGGGACCTCGCGCCACCAGCGGATCTCGTCGCTGGGCACGGTGAGGGAGACCAGGACGTCGCGGGCGGAGGGGTCGGCGCTGCGGCCGAGGGCGTCGAGGGCCTCCTCGATCAGCTCCCCGCTGTCGGGAAAGGCCACGCTCTCGGGCACCAGCAGGCTCGTCGCCCCGGCGGCGGATCCGGGCGGGGTCCAGCGGCCGTACCGTCCCGGTGCTCCCCCGCGCCGCTGCCAGCCGTGCCGGCGCAGGAGGGCGGCGAGAACGGCGGGATCGGGTAGCTCCGCACCGGCCACGGCGACCGGCCGCGGCCCGGGACGGGCGGGGGGATGCGAGCGGGCGGCGGGCAGTCCCGCTCCGCCCGTGGGCTCGTCCATCGACCGGTGCATCAGGGTCTCCCTCCGGCCCCGACCCGGGCCATGATGTCGCAGAGTGCGCGGTCGTCGAAGATCCGCGAGGTCGGGATGCGCACAGTGGTCCGGTGCCGGCCCGTCACCGCGTGGCCGGCCAGGTTGGTCCAGTAGCAGCAGTGGCGCAGGTCGAGGCTCCCGGGCCCGGCGCGCAGCCAGTCGTCCTGGCTGCGGGGCACGAGCATCACGACCAGGATCTTGTGCACCGACACCGGGCTGCGGGCGAGCTTGACGAGGTGGGCGTTGTCGAGCGTGAAGGAGAACGCCCCGCCCGCCGGGTGCGGCGGTATCTGGTAGGTGCACTTGAGCTGCACCTTGATGGTCACTTCGTCGTCGACGGTGTGGGCCGGGGCGCCGTGGCTGACGTGCCAGTCGATGCCGTTGTCGGGGAAGGGCTGGGACAGCGAGCATC
The DNA here is from genome assembly GCF_002910905.1 of Streptomyces sp. SM11. GTDB lineage: Bacteria > Actinomycetota > Actinomycetes > Streptomycetales > Streptomycetaceae > Streptomyces. The sequence continues at coordinate 22,428 of NZ_NEUE01000300.1, forward strand.
CCGCCGCCGCCGCGACGGCGTGCAGATAGCCCACCTGAAGGGTCTCCATGCAGGCGGTGGTGGCGAGGGAGCCGCGCAGCGGCGCGTCCGGCTGCCGCGGCAGCCGCGGCCCGAAGGCCTCGGCGCGGGTGGGTCCCCCGGGGTCGGGCTGCGCGAGCGCCATGGCTCCGTGTGCCTTCCGGGCGTGCCGATCGATGGCAGGTGGCCTGCCGGCGGGGTGTCGTGGGCTGGGCGGATCGACGGACGTCGGAGGTAACTTCCGTACGTCTCAACTGTGTTGTCACCGCATCGGACCGCCCGCAAACGGCGTATCAGGCAAACAGCCCGGGTATCACCGATATCGGGCAGAGGAATCATTCCATCTGCCGTGCAGGTGCGAGGAGTTCGGGGATGATGCACTGGTTCGAGGGGCCACTGGCCGCTTTTGACACGGAGACGACAGGCGTGGACGTCGAGCAGGACCGGATCGTTTCGGCCGCTCTCGTCGCGCAGGACACCGCGGGCGGTCGCGTCCGCGTCACCCGCTGGCTGGTCAATCCGGGGGTTCCGGTCCCGCCCGGGGCGACCGAGATCCACGGTCTGACCGACGATCACCTTCAGCGCAAAGGGCGTTGGCCCGCCCCGGTGATGGACGAGATGGCCCGCTCGCTGGCGGAGAGCTGCGCGACGGGCCGGCCGCTGGTCGTGATGAACGCCCCCTTCGACCTGACGCTGCTGGACCGGGAGCTGAGGCGGCACCGGGCATCGTCACTGGCCGGCTATCTGGACGGCGTACCGATGCGCGTAGTGGATCCGCGGGTGCTGGACAAACACCTGGACCGCTACCGCAAGGGCCGCCGCACGCTCACCGATCTCTGCGCGCGTTACGAGGTGGTGCTCGACGGGGCCCACGACGCGGCGGCCGACGCCACCGCCTCGCTGGAGCTGGTGCGGGCGGTGTGCCGGCGCTTCTCGGCCCGGATGGAACGGCTGTCGCCGTCCGAGCTGCACACCCTCCAGGCGACCTGGCACGCGGCCCAGGCGCGTGGCCTGGAGGCGTGGTTCGCGAAGAACGGGACGCCGGAGGCGGTGGACCCCGCGTGGCCGCTGCGCCCGGAACTGCCCGCGGCGGCTTGAGGGGGTCGAGGGGGTGGGACATGCGAAAGCCGGTCCGCGTGATGCTGGCGGACCGGCTTTCCCCGGTGGGCGATACTGGGTTCGAACCAGTGACCTCTTCGGTGTGAACGAAGCGCTCTCCCACTGAGCTAATCGCCCGGGAACGGGTTGAACCATACAGGGCTCCGTGGGCTTCGTTCAAACTCCTTCCGGTAGCGCTCTACTCAGGACGTCGTGGCCGGGAAGTGAGTATCCGAGCGCATGTACGGGCAGCATGGCCGGGGCCACACTCCCGTACATGGAACATGTGCCCCCGCCCGCCGAGGAACTGGCCCGCCTCGACCGAGAACTGGCCGAGCTGGACGCCCGCAGGGCCCAGCTGCTGACCCGGCGTGCCTGGCTGCTCGCCGCGCTGCGGCCGCCCGCGCCGACGGCCGCCCCGGGCTGGAACCCGTCGGGCTGGGGCGCACCTCACGGCGCCCCCTCGCAGCCGTGGGGCTACGTGCCGAAGCAGCCGTCCGCCCCGCGCAGCGCCCAGAACGTCCTGCTGACCCTGGGCGGCCTGCTGCTGACCATCGCGGCCGTCGCGTTCACGCTGGTGAGCTGGGGATCGATGGGGATCGGCGGCCGGTCGGCCGTGCTGGCCGCGATGACCCTGGGGGCGCTGATCGCACCGGCGGTGCTGCTGCGGCGGAAGCTGGCCGCCACCGCCGAGGCACTGGCGGCCCTGGCCCTGGTGTTGACGCTGCTGGACGTCTACGCGGTCCACGCGGTGGCCGCGCCCGGTACGGACGGGCTCGGTTTCACGGCCGTCGCCTCGGTGGTGCTCGCGGCGCTGTGGACGGCGTACGGGCTGACGCTGGGCAAGCTGCGCCTGCCGTTGCCGGCCGCCGTGGTGCTGGCCCAGTGGCCGCTGCTGTTCTGGGCGTGGGCCGCCGGCGCACCGGCGCTGGTGGTCGGGTGGGCGCTGCTGGCCACGGCGGTGCTGGACGGGACGATCGCGCTGCGGGGCAAGGGCACCGGGGTGCGGGTCACGGCGTGCGTCGGCGGGTCGGTGATGGGCTTCTCCGCCCTGCTGGTGGGCCTGGCACTGTCCATGACGGCTTCCGGTCCGCTCGGGGCGGTGGCTCCGGGCGCGGTGCTGCTGGCGGCCGCGGCGGCGGCCCTGGCCGGGGCCTGGCGCGCGCCCAAGGGGTTCGCGCAGCTGGGCGGCGTGGTGGTCGGCCTCGCCGCGGTGGCCGCGGTGGGAGGCGTACCGGTGGCAGCGGTGCCGGACGCCTGGCACATGCCGGCGTACCTGCTGTGCGGCCTCGCCCTGATGGCGGTCGTACGGACGCGGCTGCCGAGGAACGCGACCCGCGGGGTGCTGGCGGCGTCGGGGGCGGTGGCGGCCTGGGCCCTGGTGTGGACGCTGCCGCCGCTCGCGACGGTGCTGCTGGGCCCGGTGACGCTGCTGTCGGACGTGTGGGCGGGGGCGCCGGAGGGCTTCCGGTCCGCGCTGGGGTCGACGCTGCCGTGGCCGGAGCAGGCCGGGGCCCCGGTGGTGCTCGCCCTGGTGGCCGGGCTGCTGGGGTCGGCGTACCGGTGGTGGCCGTCGGTCGTGCGGATCACCGCGCCGTTGGCCGCACGGGTGGAGACACCCGGGCCGGACACGGCGGCTGGTACGCCGGGCACGGCCTGGACGGCGCCGCCCGGTGCCGGGGTGCCCTGGTACACCGCCGGTGGGGCCGGTGCCCGCAGGCGGCCTTCCGGGGCAGCCGTTCGCGGGGCCGTAGGTGCGGGGGCGGTGGCACTCGGCTGGGGCGCGTTCCTGCTGGCCGGGGCCCTGCTGGACGTGCCCTACGCGCTCGCGGTGGCCGGGGAGACGGCTCTGGTGGGCGGTCTGCTCGCCCTGGCGGTCCGGGGTACCGGGAGCGACCGGGACGCGACGGCGGCCGTGCCGGTGACCGCGCTGGTGGCGGCGGTGTCCGGGGCGGTGAGCGTCGGGGTGCTGTCGCTGGCGTCCGAGGGGGCCTCCTACGCGGTGTTCGGCACGCTGGCGGTGCTGTTCGCCGGGGCGGCGGTCCGGGCTGGGGGGTGCCTTGTCGATCAGGGTCGGATAGGCCGCGGCGTCTGGTGCGGTGCATCGCAAGGCGCTGGAACGTCCTCATCGCGGAGCGATTCGGGCGTTTCGGCAACGCCGCGAGGTGCCGTGCCAGGCGTCGCGGACCCGGCCATGATCGACAAGACACCCCCCAGGGCCGAGGTGCCGCGCGCGGTGTTCGCGGTCGCGGCGGTGGTCTGGGCCACCGTGCTGACGGGGTTCGCGGGCCGGTCCCTGGGGCTCGCCCCGCACGAGGCCGCGCCGCTGCTGCTCGTGGTGCCCGCGCTGACCGTGTTGCTCGGGGCACGGCTGCGGCGGAACCCGACGGCGTTGCCGGTGGAGCTGACGGGCGCGACGGGTGCACTGGTGGCCGTGGGGCTCGCGGTGTCCGACGAGCCGTTCCTGGCCCTGGTGCTGGCGCTGTGCGGGGTGCTGGCGGCGGGAGCGGCGGTGCGGCCCGAGCGGCGGCCGGCGGCGGGCTACCTGGCGGCGGCGCTGTTCGTGCTGGCCACCTGGGTGCGGCTGGCGGCCTCGGAAGTGTCGTTCCCGGAGGCGTACACGCTGCCGGTGACCGTGCCCGCGCTGGTGGTCGGGGTCCTGCGGCGGCGCAGGGACCCGGAGGCGTCCTCGTGGACGGCGTACGGGCCGGGGCTCGCGGCGACGTTGCTGCCGAGCCTGGCGGTCGCCTGGACCGACACGGACTGGCTCCGGCCGCTGTTGCTGGGGGTGGCGGCGCTGGTCGTCACGCTGCTGGGCGCGCGCTACCGCCTCCAGGCGCTGCTGCTGCTCGGCGGGGCGGTGCTGGCGCTGGACGGGCTGCACGAGCTGGCACCGTACGTGCTGCAGGTGGCGGGGGCGCTCCCCCGCTGGCTGCCGCCGGCCCTGGCCGGGCTGCTGTTGCTGATGGTGGGAGCGACGTACGAGCAGCGGCTGCGCGACGCCCGCCGGCTGAAGGACGCGCTGGGGCGGATGCGGTGAGCCGCGCCGATCCGGGGGCCGCTGTTCACGGCGGCTCCCGGGCCGGACGGAAACCGCGCCTCCCGGTCCGGGCAAAAGCGGGCCGGGCAACGCAGAGGGCCCGGGAGACGGATTCCGTCTCCCGGGCCCTCTGTCCGGGTGGGCGATACTGGGTTCGAACCAGTGACCTCTTCGGTGTGAACGAAGCGCTCTCCCACTGAGCTAATCGCCCGGGCGCACCGCAAACATTACCCCATGTCAGCGGTGCTCCAGGACCGTCCCCGGGCTACTCGCTGATCTTCCACGGCATGGTGAGCCCGAACTTCCAGACGTAGATCCCGACCAGCACCGCCATGATCACGAGCCCCACCGTGGTGAGGATGATGTTGCGCCGCCGGACCTTGGGATCGAGGGCCCGCTGCGCCGCCTCGGTGACCTTGCGCTTGGTCCAGCGCAGCACCAGCTGGGCCCAGACGAACTCGGTCGCCCAGATCGCCATGCCGCCGAAGATCACCAGCCAGCCGGGGCCGGGCAGCACCAGCATGAGCACGCCCGCGGTCACGACGCCGAGCCCGACGATGAAAACGCCGGCCTGCCAGCTCAGGTGGAGTGCTTTTGATGCCTTGATGAAACCCGGCGCCCGCGAGCCCAGCTCGCGTTCCGCCCGGTCCGATTCCCCCGTGGCGGATGCCGGGGCCGCCTTCTCGGCGACCTCACTCCGCTCGTCACTCTCCGCGTTCATGAAGCTCAACTTACCCGACCTGTCTTCGTCACCGGAATGGGCGCATAACCCAAAGTTACACGCCGCTGAGCGAGGGGCTCGAAGCATCACAAATGGGTCAGAGGGGTTTACAACGCCACCGTAGGTGGCATGTCGATTTCGCCGACGTGCGAATCCCCGAGCGCACACTGAGCGAAAGGCCCTGGCGCTTATGAACACCACGGTCAGCTGCGAGCTGCACCTGCGCCTCGTTGTGTCGAGCGAGTCCTCACTGCCTGTACCCGCGGGCCTGCGGTATGACACGGCCGATCCCTATGCCGTGCACGCCACCTTCCACACCGGAGCGGAGGAGACGGTCGAATGGGTTTTCGCCCGTGACCTCCTCGCCGAGGGGCTGCACCGGCCCACCGGCACCGGAGACGTCCGCGTCTGGCCATCCCGTAGTCACGGCCAAGGCGTCGTATGCATCGCCCTGAGTTCCCCGGAGGGAGAAGCCCTGCTCGAAGCTCCGGCGCGGGCCCTGGAGTCGTTCCTGAAGAGGACCGACGCCGCGGTTCCGCCCGGCACCGAGCATCGTCACTTCGATCTCGACACGGAGCTCTCCCACATCCTGGCCGAGAGCTGAGCCAGGCAGAGAGCCGCTCGACGCCGTCGACTCGGGGAGACGACGTCGTGCCGACAACCGCATAGGGCAGACACCGGCGCCGTCGTCGCGGAATCCACCGCGACGACGGCGCCGGTGCGCCCGCAGGACCCCTCCCCCTCCCGGGAGCCGGAGAAGCTGATTCCGCTCGTCGGCGGGTCCGCACCGGGCCCGGCGCCGATTGGCCGAGCCAGTAGAGTCAGCCGCCATCGGCAGGCGCCCGCCCGCCGGAAGGCCAGGGAGCGAAGCGTGCTGATCCCCCACGACACCCGGATCGCCCTCGACACGGTGGTCGATCTGGTGAACACCGCACCGGAGAGCCGGCCGCCTCGGGACGGGCTCGCGGGCGGATCCGAGGACGGTCTCGCCGATATCGCCGCGCTGTACGCCTTCGCGGAGCGGCATCTCATCAGCGGGGTCGGCGCACTCGGCGAGAAGGACCTCACCGCCGTGCGCGACGTACGGGCCCGGTTCGCCGAGGTCTTCGCGGCACCCGACCCCCGCACCGCCGCCGACCTGGTCAACCGGCTCGTCGCGGCGGCCGGGACCACCCCGCAGCTCACCGACCACGACGGCTACGACTGGCACGTGCACTACTTCGCCCCGGACGCCTCGATCGCCGACCATCTCGCGGCCGACTGCGGCATGGCACTGGCCTTCATCATCGTGGCGGGCGAGCAGGAGCGGCTGCGGCGCTGCGAGGCGCCGGACTGCGGGCACGCGTTCGTCGACCTGTCGCGCAACCGCTCCCGCCGCTACTGCTCCAGCCGTACGTGCGGAAACCGGCTCCATGTGGCGGCCTACCGGGCCCGGCGCAAGGAAGCCACGGGCTGACGCCCACCCCGCCCCGCACAGCCTCCCGACGTGTCACAGCACGAAGAGATCGTGCAGGGCGGCCATCAGCAGCAGACCCCCGATCACCGTCAGGAAGATCATCAGGGGCGGCTGGGAGAGCGCGAAGAGACAGCCGCGGGGCTCTTCGGCGGGGGGTGCGGGGGCATCGCCCCGGGAAGTGTCCACCATCTCGGGGTGATCATGACGCACCCGCGGCCGGGTTGGCGATCAACCAAGGTCATTCCCCCGGGAGTTCACCGTCCCGTGGCCCTCGGTAATCGCTCCGTCGTACGGGTCGCCGTCAGGCATTCGGACCGGCGGCCCGAGCACCGGGCCCGCGGGGCCCGGCCGACGTCTCAGATGCCGTGCTTCTTGAGGATCGCCTCGATGTCGCTGAAGTCGTCGCCGGGCGCGGCGGCCCCCTGCTTCTTCTTCGACTGCGCCTGCGGCTGCGGCTGCGGCTGCGAGGCCGCTGCCGGTCCGGCCGTGGCGCTGGCGCCGGCGCCGGCGCCGAGCGAGGGAGCGGAGGCGGCCGGGGCGACCGCCTCGTTCCGCCCGGCAGCCCGTGCGGCCTTGCGTTCCGCGCGGGTGGTGCCGCTGCGGCGCTCGATGGCGCGGGTGGTCATGAACAGCAGCCACGAGAGGCCGAGCACCCCGAAGCCGAGCCAGACACTCGGCTTGAAGGCGATCCCGGCGACCCACTCGACGACCCCGGTCAGCACGAGCCCGACCGGGACGAGGGAGTAGGCGGCGATCCTCGTCGCCGTGAGGAACCGTTTGCGGTACGCGGTCACGGCGGCGATGCCCAGGCCGGCCGCCGACACCGCGGAACAGATGGTCTCGGCAAGCATCAGGGCCTCCACGCGCAGGGGATACGTCCCTTCCATCCTGCACCGGCGAGCACCGTAGGGGCCATGGCGGCGGTCCACCTCAGGGACATTTCAGGGCCGGGCTCCTCCCCAGGGGGTGCCCGGGTCCCGATTGGGACGCGCCCGCCCGGCCTGAAAGACTGGCCGCATGAGCGATTCCACCCCCGCGGCACCGGTCGTCCTCGACCTCTGGTGCGATCTCGAATGCCCCGACTGCCACCGCGCCCTCGACGATGTGCACGCCCTCCGCGCCCGGTACGGGGACCGCGTCGAGATCCGGCTGCGGCACTTCCCGCTGGAGAAGCACAAGCACGCCTACGCCGCGGCCCAGGCCGCCGAGGAGGCGACCGACCAGGGCAAGGGCTGGCCGTACATCGAGGCCCTGCTGTCCCGCACCGCCGATCTCGGCCGCACGGGCGAGCCGGCACTCCTCGACGTGGCACGCGAACTGGACCTGGACGCCGAGGAGTTCGACACCGCGCTGATCGACGGCCGGCATCTGCTGATCGTCGACGCCGACCAGGCGGAGGGCAAGGCGATCGGCGTTACCGGCACGCCCACCTATGTGATCGGCGACGAGCGGCTGGACGGCGGCAAGAGCCAGGACGGGCTGCGCGAACGGATCGAGGAGATCCTCGACCGCACCCTGGCCTCGCGGGACCGGTAGTCGCGGAACCCGCACCGCAGGACCGGCATCGCGGGGGCCCGCCTACAACGCCTTGGCCAGGTTGTACCGCGTCGTCGTGTAGCCGAGGGACTCGTACAGCCGCAGGGCCGGGGTGTTGGAGGCGAAGACGTGCAGGCCGAGCCGGTCCGCGCCCCAGGCGCGGGTGACGTCCTCGGCGACCAGCATCAGGGCCCGGCCGTGGCCCCGGCCCCGGTGCTCCTCGCGCACCTCGACGTCGAAGACGAATCCGGACGGGCCCCCCGTCGGCAGCTCCCGCAGGGCCACCCACACATGGCCGACGACCTCGCCCGCGTGCAACAGCATCCGGAAGCGCACCCCCTTGGTCGCCAGCCCGTCCGGCAGGAGGGCTGCGTGGTCGGTCTCGGACTTGCGCCGGGCCTGCTCGGGCGGCACTCCGCGGTCGGCCCAGTCCTGCGCGTACGTCCGCACCGCGTCCTGCCGCCAGGCGGCGAACTCCTCCTCGCTCATCGCGCGCGAGGTGAGGCCCACGGGGAGCGGGGCGGCGTCCGGGCCGAGGTCCTTGGCCATGTTGCGGCTGCGTTCGGCGTAGCCGAGGGCGGCCGCGAGCCGCCGGGCAGGGTCGTTGCCGGCGGGGACCTCCACCCGTACCCGGGTACAGCCCCACCCCCGCAGCACCTCCTCGGCGGCGAGCGCGGCGATGGTGCCCCGGCCACGCCTGCGCCGGGACTCCTCCACGCTGAGGGAGCCCAGTACCCCGGCGGTCGCGCCGAACGCGTCGTCGGTGCTGATCACGACGGCGCCGACCGGCCGCCCGTTGTCGCACACGTCGTAGTGGCGGGCCCGCGCCCCGTCGGCGCCTTGCTGAAGCGGCCCGGAAGGCCGGAGTGTCGTGGTCATCAAGGGTTTGTATCCCCTGTGCGACGCCCCGTCACGCGCTTTTCGGGGCCGCCGGGGTCTTCTACGGGTCGAGCCCGGGTGCCCGTTACGGGTCGAGGTCGTCGCCGGCCCGCTCGGCGAAGATCCGCATGGCCTTCGCCGTCACCGGTCCGCTCTCCGGGGACAGCTCGCGGTCGTCGACCCGGTGCACCGCCTGGATGTCGCGGAGCGTCGAGGTCAGGAACACCTCGTCGGCCTCGTCGAGGACGTCCATCGGGAGGTCGGTCTCCTCGGCCCCGGTCCACTCCACGGCCAGCGCGCGGGTGATCCCGGCGAGACAGCCGGAGGCCACCGGCGGGGTGTGGATGCGGCCGTCCAGGACGACGAACACATTGGATCCGGTGCCTTCGCAGAGGCGGTCGGCCGTGTTGGGGAACAACGCCTCGGACGCGCCCCGTTCCCGCGCCCGTGCCAGGGCGACGACGTTCTCGGCGTACGAGGTGGTCTTCAGGCCCGCGAGCGCGCCGCGTTCGTTGCGCGTCCAGGGGACGGTGATCACCGCCGTGCTGTCCGGGCGGCGACTCACCCCGTCGAGGGCGACGACAAGGCTCGGCCCGTCGGTGCCCCGGTCCGAGCCGAGCGGGGACAGCCCGCCGGTGTAGGTGATCCGCAGGCGTCCCAGGGCGACGGGGTTGGCGTCGATGACCGCGGCGGCGGCGCGACGGACCTCGTCGTGGTCGGGGTCGGGCAGGCCCAGGCCCCGGGCGGACCGGGTGAGGCGGTCGAGGTGCCGGGTCAGGGCGAAGGGGCGCCCCTCGCTCGTACGCACCGTCTCGAAGATGCCGTCGCCCACGGTCAGCCCATGGTCGAGCACCGAAAGCCGGGCGTCGTCGGCGTCCCGCAGTCCGCCGTTGACCCAGATCCTCATATCGCGGTCCTTCCTGTCTCCTCGAACGCCCCTGACGCTACAGCGAGCAGCCGGGAGGCCTTGAGTTCGGTCTCGTCCCATTCGCGCTCCGGGTCGGATCCCCAGGTGATCCCGGCCCCGGTCCCGAACCGCAGCAGCGGCGCGGGCCCGGCCCGGTCGATCCAGAACGTCCGTATCCCGACGGCGAGCGAGGCCGTACCCCGGTCGGCGTCGACCCAGCCGACCGCACCGCAGTACGGCCCGCGCGGGGCCCGCTCCAGCTCGGCGATGATCCGCAGCGCGCTGGACTTCGGCGCCCCGGTGACCGAGCCGGGCGGGAAGGCCGCCGAGAACAGCTCGGGCCAGCCCGCCCCGTCGGCCAGCCGGCCCCGGACGGTGGAGACGAGGTGGACGAGGCCCGGGTGCTTCTCCACCACGCAGAGATCGGGCACGCTCACGCTTCCGGTGGCACAGACCCGGCCCAGGTCGTTGCGGACCAGGTCCACGATCATCACGTTCTCCGCATGGTCCTTCGCCAGCAGATCGTTCTCGGTCCGGCCGGTGCCCTTGATCGGCCCGGACTCCACGGTCCGCCCGTCGCGCCGCAGGAAGAGTTCCGGGGACGCGGTGGCGACCTCCACCCCGTGGCCGGGCAGCCGGATCGTTCCCGCGTACGGTGCGGGGTTGCCACGGGCGAGCAGGGAGGTCAGGGCGTCGATGTCGGCCCCGGCCCCGCCGCCGGGGAGCGGTGCGGAAAGCACCCGGCAGAGGTTGGCCTGATAGACGTCGCCCGCCGCGATGTGTTCACGGATCCGCCGTACGCCCGCTGTGTAGGCGTCACGGTCCAGCGAGGAGTTCCAGTCCCCGGTGGCGGGCCCACGCCAGGCTCCGGGCGCGGGAGGAGGCACCGGCTCCTTGCGTACGTCGGAGAAGCGGGCGCAGACGATACGGCCTTCAAAATCGGCGCATACCGCCCAGAAACCGGATGAATCGAGAGCCGCAGGATCGCGGGTCACATCCTGCAGACCGGAGGCGATGAGGCCGTCGAAGCGGGCCAAGGGGGCGAGATCGGACACGCGAATGAGTCTAGGACGGTGTGCGGTGACCTGCGCCGGGGCGAGGTCACCGCAGCACGCTGCACAAACGCGTTTTTGTACTGGCCCGGGAATCCGCTAGAGTTCAACACGTCGCCGGGACGCGCAAGCAGTCCGGGAAAGACAAGCGGACGTAGCTCAGTTGGTAGAGCGCAACCTTGCCAAGGTTGAGGTCGCCAGTTCGAACCTGGTCGTCCGCTCGCAGAAGGTGGGGATTCTTCCCGAACCCCCACCCCTGGTGGAGTGGCCGAGAGGCGAGGCAACGGCCTGCAAAGCCGTCTACACGGGTTCAAATCCCGTCTCCACCTCCAAGGACGATTAGCTCAGCGGGAGAGCGCTTCCCTGACACGGAAGAGGTCACTGGTTCAATCCCAGTATCGTCCACTGATCCGCAAGGATCATCGGTCCGCAAGGATCTCCGCGCGATTAGCTCAGCGGGAGAGCGCTTCCCTGACACGGAAGAGGTCACTGGTTCAATCCCAGTATCGCGCACGCAGTACACGCAGTTTCACCCCGCGCGATTAGCTCAGCGGGAGAGCGCTTCCCTGACACGGAAGAGGTCACTGGTTCAATCCCAGTATCGCGCACCACCGAGAACCCCTGGTCGTCTCCACGACCGGGGGTTCTTTCGTCGTACGGTCCGTCCCCCTGAGCGGCCCGGCGACGCGGTGACCGCCGGGCTGCTCAGGACGCTCAGGACGCTCAGGACGCTCAGGACGAGAACAGCATCCGGCCGAAGCCCTTCTGGCGGCGGTGGCCGTAGTGCCCGCCGTGCTGCGGTGCGCCCCAGGCCGGGGCGTGGGCGGCGGGAGCGGCCGGGTACGCCTGTGGGGCGGGAGCTGCCGGGTAGCCCCCGGGGGCGGGGGGCGCGGGCGGAGCCTGCTGGGACCACTGGGACTCCAGGCGGGTCAGCGACTCCAGCTCGCCGTAGTCGAGGAATATCCCCCGGCAACCGCTGCACTGCTCGATCTGGACGCCGTTGCGGTTGTACGTGTTCATCTGCGCGTGACACTTCGGGCACTGCATCATCGGCTCGGCTCCTCGCCCTCGTTGTGCCGTCGCCGGAATGCCTGCCCGGCGGCGGTCCGTTCACCCTACGACGCGTGGTCGGCGGCCAACTCGGACGGCAACGTAGCGATTCGGGCACAGGATTCGATCATCAACTGTTCGAGCTCGTCCGGATCCCGTTGCTCCGCGGCGCACTTGGCCAGGGCGAGGGCCGCCGTCTGCACCGTCAGCGCGCGGGCGGGGACGTCCAGTTCGGGCCAGGGGTCCCCGGCGGCGGGAACCGCGGGTCCCCCGGCGGAACGGTAGGCGTCCAGGCAGGCGGACCAGTCCTCGGGAGCCAGGAGTCCGGCCGCGTACCAGGCCGCGGGCCGGGCGAGGTCCCACGCCGGGTCGCCCGCCCCCGCGTCATCAACGTCGATGAGCAGCCAGGGCCCGTCCGGCGCGGGATGACGGACGAGCTGGCCCAGGTGCAGGTCTCCGTGGCACAGGAAGCCGGCCCTCCGCAAGGGCGCCGGGGACTCGCCCCGGGCCCAGGCCGGCAGGGCGCGCCAGCCGGCCAGCACGGGCAGGACGGCCGGGTCGCCGGGAAGGGCGGCGCGCATCCGGGCGACGGCCCTCGCCGCCTTGGCCGGTCCACGCATCGGCGGGATCCGGAACGGGGGCTCCGTCCGGTGGAGGCGGGCGAGCAGCACGGCTGCCTCGGCCCAGGGAGCCGCCTCGGGGTCGGTGGGGTCCACGGGCTCGCCGAACGGCCAGAGCGTGACCGGGCGGGGAGCGGGCGCGGGGCGCTCGGGGGGCTCAGACCGCTGGGGGGCGCCGGAGGGCTCTGGGTGCCCGGGGGCGGTGAGCGACTGCCCTGGGGCAGTGAGCGGCGGGAGCAGGATCCCGGTGAGCTGCGGGGCGGCGGCCAGGGCGGTCCGGGCCGCCAGTGCCTCGCGGTCGGTGTCGGCGGCGTGGGCCTTCGCCACGATCGCGCCGCTGCGGACCACCGTGCCGTCGGGCCGGTCCGCGAGGACCTGCGGCGGCCCGCACACGCAACGTGTCCTGGTGGGGTGCGAGAGGCGGTGCGCGAGGGTGCCCAGGTCATGGACGACTGAGGTCTCGGTGGTGGTCAACGGCTCCCCCGGCGTCGGTCGGCCCGGCCGTGGCACCGGTCCTGCGGTGAGCGTAACGCGAGAGCCGGTCCGGACCGTGCTGGTGCTGTGCGTGGGCCTGAACCGGGAAGCGCCTGAGCCCGGACAGCGCGATGCCCGGTCAGCTCCCCAGCTGACCGGACAAACGCTGCCGTCCGCCGCACCCCCGTCCCCACGGGGCTGTTGGCCGGATGCGTGGGTCCGGACCGCTCTTCCGGACCCCGGGCGCCGCTCAGCGCCCCAGCATCACCGCCACGGACGACGCATGTGTGACCACCGCGTCCCAGCCGCCGAAGACGACCACGAGCAGGGCCGCCAGGGGAAGGACCATCGCCGTCGCCACCAAGGGGTGACGGGTGCCGGACGAGCGGGCGCCGAGCGCGGCGTACGCCTCGCGTCCCTGCATACGGACCATCGTCCGCGTTGCCGTGTCCGACATGGTTCCTCTCCTGACCTGATGGGGGGCGGCGGGCGTGTGACCTCGGGGGACGAGTGCTGCGCCCGCCGCTTGATCTCAACATTAGGTAAGCGGCGAGCACAGGGCGTCATGCCCGCGTACCGAATCCCAGGCCTCCCGGAGGATGAGCCGTCGTCGATCGGCGTACTCCCCTGGGTGGAGACGGACCACCGGGGGCCGGGGTCATCCCGGAGGGGACGCCGGGCCGGGCCGGCACGTGCCCAGTACCTGATTCGGTAACGTTCTTCGGTACGTGACCCGTCGGCCCCGCGGGCACGCCCGGTGGGTGACTTCACTCACGCCCGCCGCCCCCGACGGGCGGCCACCCCTGTGCCGGCGGCCGCCCGGGACAGCACTACCCCGTATGCCGGGACGGTGGTCACCGCCTCCGTGACGACCGCGTCCCGGCGTCCCGCAGTGATCCAATCGCCCTTGCCCGACGGCCCCTTGAGCGGGCCGGCCGTCTGAGGGGCCCGGATCCGCCGCGCCCTGACCCCTCTTCACCCCTCCCGTACGGCACGGACAATCGAATCCCCGGCGAGGGCGCGGCCTCTGAGCGTGCCGGGCGCGGGGTACGTAAGCTGTGCCTCGTCAGGCGGACCAGGCAGCGGGGATGGGCAGACGATGGCGATGATGCGGCTCCGGCGCGAGGACCCGCGTCTCGTCGGCTCGTTCCGGCTGCACCGGCGGCTCGGCGCGGGTGGCATGGGCGTCGTCTACCTCGGCTCCGACCGGCGCGGCCAGCGGGTCGCGCTCAAGGTGATCCGGCCCGACCTGGCGGAGGATCAGGAGTTCCGTTCGCGGTTCGCACGCGAGGTGTCGGCGGCCCGGCGGATCCGCGGCGGCTGCACGGCCCGGCTGGTCGCCGCCGATCTGGAGGCGGACCGCCCGTGGTTCGCGACGCAGTACGTGCCCGGCCCCTCACTGCACGACAAGGTCGCCGAGGAGGGCCCCCTGGCCGCCGCCGAGGTCGCCTCGATCGGGGCGGCGCTCTCCGAGGGTCTGGTGGCGGTGCACGAGGCGGGGGTGGTCCACCGCGACCTGAAGCCGTCGAACATCCTCCTCTCCCCCAAGGGCCCCCGCATCATCGACTTCGGCATCGCCTGGGCGACCGGGGCGAGCACGCTCACCCATGTCGGTACGGCGGTGGGGTCGCCCGGGTTCCTCGCGCCCGAGCAGGTGCGGGGCGCGGCGGTGACGCCCGCGACGGACGTCTTCTCGCTCGGCGCGACACTGGCGTACGCGGCGATGGCCGACTCCCCCTTCGGACACGGCAGTTCCGAGGTGATGCTGTACCGCGTCGTGCACGAGGAGCCGCAGCTCCACGATGTGCACCACGCGCTGGCCCCCCTGGTGCGCGCCTGTCTGGCGAAGGACCCGGAGGAGCGGCCCAGCACGCTTCAACTGTCCATGCGTCTCAAGGAGATCGCGGCGCGCGAGGCGCAGGGGCTGCATGAGAGCCGGCCGCCCTTCCAGCGCTCCGCCCAGGAAGCCGACCGGCCGACCGGGCGGATGGCCGATCCGTACGCCGAGCAGCACACCCGCCGTTCGGATGGCCCGTCCGCCTCCCGCCCCCAGCCGGGCAGGCGCGGCGCGCCCGCTCGTTCGGGGCCATCGCGCACCGGTGGCTCGCGCCCGCAGCAGGCGTCGCGCAACACGACGCGTTCCGGGGGGAAGCGGCAGGGGCCCCCGGCCGGGACGAACGGCCGGCCCGGGACCCGCTCCGGGGGCCGCACGACCTCGGCGGGGCGTGGTCCGGCCAACCCTCGGCTGCTGCGTCAGCGGCTGGTGGTGTTCGTCGTGGTGACCCTGCTGGTGGCGCTGGGCATCGCGGCGGCGCAGGGCTGTCAGGGGCCGGCCCGAGGTCTCGGCGGGAGCGAGCAGCCGGAGCGGGCGCCCCGGGCGCAGGCCTGGCAGGACGACTCCGGCGGCTCCGGCGATCATCAGGTCCGGGGTACGCAGGGGGCGACGCGGTCGTCCTGACGCCAGGACCCGGCGGGGGCTTGCCCGTACTCAGCTCTCCGGGCGTCCCGTGGCCACCGCGTAGAACGCGACGGCCGCCGCCGCGCCCACGTTCAGCGAGTCGACGCCGTGCGCCATCGGGATGCGGACCCATGCGTCGGCGGCCATCAGAGCCTGTGTGGACAGGCCGTCGCCCTCCGCGCCGAGCATCAGCGCCACCCGTTCCAACCGGTGCGGGGCCGCCTCGTCGATGCTGGTGGCCTTGGTGTCCGGAGTGAGGGCGAGGAGCCGGAAGCCGGCCTCCCGTACCCCTTCCAACCCCTTGGGCCAGGCTTCCAGCCGGGCGTAGGGGACGGAGAAGACCGCGCCCATGGAGACCTTGACGGAGCGCCGGTAGAGCGGGTCGGCGCAGTCCGGTGAGAGCAGGACCGCGTCCATGCCCAGGGCCGCCGCGCTGCGGAAGATGGCACCGATGTTGGTGTGGTCGTTCACCGACTCCATGACCACCACCCGGCGCGCGGTGGCGAGCAGTTCGTCGGAGGCGGGCAGCGGCTTGCGCTGCATGGAGGCGAGCGCACCGCGGTGTACGTGGTAGCCGGTGACGCGTTCGGCGAGCTCGGGAGCGACGGCGTACACCGGGGCCGGGACCTCGTCGATGACGTCGCGCATGACGTCGACCCACTTGGCCGAGAGCAGCATGGACCGCATCTCGTACCCGGTCTGCCGGGCGCGTCGGATCACCTTCTCGCCCTCGGCGATGAAGAGGCCTTCGGCCGGTTCGCGTCGTCGTCGCAGCTCCACGTCGGTCAGGCCGATGTAGTCGCTCAGCCGCGGGTCGTCGGGGTCGTCGACGGTGATGAGATCTGCCACAGGGTGATACTGCCTTGTCCGGTGTGTGGTGCCAACGTCTGGGATCGAGATATGTAACCGCGGGTTACTTCGCTGCTGGTCACTCGGCCGGATCCGGGGCGGTCCTCGGTGCGGAGTCCGGGCCGACCGCGACGACCTCGCCGACGACGATCACGGCGGGCGGGCGCACGTCCTCGGCGACCGCCCGCTCGCCGACGTCCGCGAGGGTCGCGTCGACCCGGCGCTGGGCGGCGGTGGTGCCCTCCTGGACGAGGGCCACCGGGGTGGCCGGGTCCTTGCCGTGGGCGATCAGGGCGGCGGCGATGGCGCCGATCTTGTCGACGGCCATCAGCAGGACGAGGGTGCCGCGCAGCCGGGCGATGGCCGCCCAGTCGACCAGCGAGCGCGGGTCCTCGGGGGCGACATGGCCGCTGACCACGGTGAACTCATGGGCGACGCCTCGGTGGGTGACCGGGATGCCGGCCGCACCGGGGACGGAGATGGTGCTGGAGATCCCGGGGACGACCGTGCAGGCAATGCCCTCGGCGGCCAGTGCCTGGGCCTCCTCCATGCCTCGGCCGAAGACGAACGGGTCGCCGCCCTTGAGCCTGACCACGGACTTGCCCGCCTTGGCGTGCTCGATCAGCGCCTGGTTGATCGCCTCCTGGGCCATGAACCGCCCGTACGGGATCTTCGCGGCGTCGATCACCTCGACGTGCGGCGGGAGTTCGTCGAGCAGGTCGCGGGGGCCGAGGCGGTCGGCGATGACCACGTCGGCCTCGGCGAGGAGGCGGCGGCCGCGAACCGTGATCAGGTCCGGGTCGCCGGGGCCGCCGCCGACGAGCGCGACGCCGGGGGCGCGGGTGCGGTGGTGCGGGGCTGCGAGGGTGCCGTCGCGCAGGCCCTCGACGATGGCGTCGCGGATGGCGGCGGAGTGCCGGGGGTCGCGGCCCTGGGAGGTGGTGGTGAGGACGGCGACGGTCACGTTCTCGCTGCGGCCGGTGGCCGGGGTCCAGGCGGTGGCGGCCTCGGCGTCGTCGGCCCGGACGCACCAGGTGCGGCTGCGCTCGGCCTCGGCGGATGCGGCGTCGTTGGCCGTGGTGTCGGAGGAGGCGATCAGGGCGTACCAGGTGTCGGCGAGGTCGCCGTCCTGGTAGCGGCGACGCTCCCAGCGGATCTCCCCGGCGTCCGCCATGGCCTCGACGGAGGGCGTCGCGGAGGGGGAGACCAGGGTGATGACGGCACCGGTGGCGATGAGCTGCGGCAGCCGCCGCTGGGCGACCTGGCCGCCGCCGACGACGACGACCCGACGGCCGTGCAGGCGCAGTCCTACGGGGTACGCGGGGTGGTCGGCGCGGTCTGCGTGACCTGCGCGGTCGGCGTGGTCGGCGTGCTCGGCCATGGCGGTACGGGCTCCTCGTGCGGGTGCTGCGTAGGCCGCTGCGGCGGTGAAGCGGCTGTGACGTGCGGAAAGTGGGGTTTCCGAATGGGGAACACGATACGGGGTGGGGGTGGGAGGGGCCCCGGGGCGGTCGGGGGCGCCTGCGGCGGGCCTTGTCCCCTACCCGCCCCTTCCCGAGACCGGGGCTCCGCCCCGGGCCCCCTCCTGTCCTCAGGCGCCGGACGGGCTCGGGTTCGGGGCTTCACCCCCGGCCACGCTCTTCGAACGCCGGAAAGGCTGGGTAGGAGGGCCGGGGCGGGGCCGGCTACTTCTCCGTCACGCCCGCCGAGTCGAATGTCGCCACCTCGTGCATCGCGCGCGCCGCGCTCTGCACGATCGGGAGCGCCAGCAGCGCGCCGGTGCCCTCGCCCAGGCGCAGGTCGAGGTCGACCAGCGGGCGCAGGCCCAGCTTGTTCAGCGCGGCGACATGGCCGGGCTCGGCGCTGCGGTGGCCGGCGATGCAGGCTGCCAGCGCCTCGGGGGCGATGGCGCGGGCGACCAGGGCCGCCGCGCCCGCGCTCACACCGTCCAGGATCACCGGCGTACGCAGGGAGGCTCCGCCGAGGAGGAAGCCCGCCATCGCCGCGTGCTCCAGGCCGCCGACCGCCGCGAGCACGCCGATCGGGTCGGCCGGGTCCGGCTGGTGCAGGTCGAGGGCGCGGCGGACGACGTCGACCTTGCGGGCGTGCATCTCGTCGTTGATGCCGGTCCCCCGGCCAGTCACCTCGGAGGCGTCGATCCCGGTGTACACGCAGATCAGCGCAGCCGACGCGGTGGTGTTGGCGATGCCCATCTCGCCGGTGAGCAGGGCCTTGTTGCCCGCCGCCACCAGGTCGCGGGCGGTCTCGATGCCCACCTCGATCGCGGCCAGGACCTCTTCGCGGCTGAGCGCGGGGCCCGTGGTGAAGTCCGCCGTTCCGGGCCGCACCTTGCGGGGCAGCAGGCCGGGGGTCGCGGGCAGGTCCGAGGCCACACCGACGTCCACCACGCAGACCTCCGCGCCGACCTGGGCCGCGAACGCGTTGCAGACAGCTCCGCCGCCCAGGAAGTTCGCCACCATCTGGGCGGTGACCTCCTGCGGCCAGGCGGTGACGCCCTGGGCGTGCACCCCGTGGTCACCG
Organism: Streptomyces sp. SM11; assembly: GCF_002910905.1. Taxonomy (GTDB): domain Bacteria; phylum Actinomycetota; class Actinomycetes; order Streptomycetales; family Streptomycetaceae; genus Streptomyces. The sequence continues at coordinate 41,127 of NZ_NEUE01000300.1, forward strand.
GCGAAGATCGCGACCGCCGCGGGCTCCGGGATCGGCGGCGGGCACATCCGGGAGAGCCCGGACAGCTGCGCGGAGATGATCTCCAGCATGCCGAGCGCACCGGCGGGCTTCGTCATCCGCTTCTGGCGTTCCCACGCCTCGCCGAGCGCCTTCGCGTCCAGCGGGCGAATCGCGGAGATCGTCTCCTGGAGCAGGTCGTGCGGTTCGGCGCCGGGCAGCGCGCGACGGCCGTACGTCTCCTCGTGGACGACCCAGGACAGCGGGCGGCGCTTGGACCAGCCCGCCTGCATCAGCTCGGGCTCCTCGGGGAACTCGTCGACGTAACCGACGCAGAGGTAGGCCACCACTTCGAGGTGCTCGGGCAGGCCCAGCGCGCGGACCATCTCCCGCTCGTCGAAGAAACTGACCCAGCCGACGCCGAGGCCCTCGGCGCGGGCCGCGAGCCACAGGTTCTCGACGGCCAGGGCCGAGGAGTACGGCGCCATCTGCGGCTGGGTGTGCCGGCCGAGGGTGTGGCGGCCGCCGCGGGTGGGGTCGGCGGTCACGACGATGTTGACCGGGGTGTCGAGGATCGCCTCGATCTTCAGTTCCTTGAACTGCTTCGCCCGGCCCTTGGGCAGCGACTTGGCGTAGGCGTCGCGCTGGCTCTGGGCCAGTTCGTGCATGGAGCGGCGCGTCTCCGCCGAGCGGATGACGACGAAGTCCCACGGCTGCGAGTGGCCGACGCTCGGCGCGGTGTGCGCCGCCTCCAGCACCCGGAGCAGGACCTCGTGCGGAATCGGGTCGCTGCGGAAGCCGTTGCGGATGTCCCGGCGCTCGCGCATGACCCGGAGCACCGCTTCCCGTTCGGCGTCGTCGTAGCCGGGGGCGGGCGGGGTGAACGGTTCGGCGGGCTCCTCGGGCTGCTGTGCCGGGCCGTCCTGCTGCGGAGCCTCGATGCTCTGCGGTGCCCCGGTCGGTGCCTCGGTCTCCTGCGGTGCCTCGGTGTCCTGCGGTGCCTCGGCCGGTGTCTGCTGGGCGGGCTCCGGCGGCTCCAAGAGCTCCGGCGTCTCGATGACCTCGGGGCCGGTGCCGTCCTCGGCTTCGGGTGCGACCACGTGGGCTGCTTCTGATTCTGCTTCGTCTGCCGCTTCTGCCGCCGTTGCCTCTGCGTGCTCGGGGGCGGGCTGGACCGCGGGTTCGGGGGCAGGGGCCGGGGCGGCCTCCTGCTCCGCTACGGGGAGCTGCTGGGCCGTCGGCTCCGGCGCGTCCGCTCCTTCAGCCACCGACTCCTCGGCGACCGGGGCGGGCTGTACGGGCTCGGGTGCGATCGGCGTGGCCACCTGCTCCACCACGACCGTCTCCGGAGCCGCGACGGCCTCCGGGTTCTCGGTCACCACTGCGGCCGGCACCGGCTCGACGGGCTGCGTCGCCTGCTCGGGCTGCGCCACCGGCTCGGCGACGGGCGGAGCCTGGGCCTGGGCCTGGGCCTGCGTCTGGGCCTGGACCTGGGGTTCGGGGGCAGGGGGTGCCTCCACCGGGGCGGCCTGTGCCTCGGGCTCCGGGGCCACCGCCACACCGTGCGTCTCGGGGGTGGCCGCCACCTCGTCGGCCGGGGGCTGGACAGGTGCGTCCGCAGGAGTCTCCGGCTGGGTCGCCTCGGGCTCCGGGACGACGACCGGTCCGGCCGGAGGCAGCTCCACGGCGGCGGCCGGCTCGGGGACGACCGTTTCTGCCGGGGCAGCCTCCGGCTGCGCAGCGGCAGCGGACTGCACCGGCTGGTCCAGCTGTACGACCGGGGCTGCCGCGGCCGCCGGGGCGGACACCGCCACCGGCTGTTCGGTCTCGACCACCGCAGGCTCCACCACCACCTGGGCCACCACCGGCTGCTCGGTCTCGACCATCTGCTCCGGCTGCTGAGCTGCCTCCGGCTCCGCGGCCACCGGCTCCGCGACGAACTGCTCCGGCTGCGGCTGCGGCGGATGTGCCCCCCACGGGGCGCCGGCCTGCGGCGGGATCTCGCCCAGCTGCGGGCCCGGCAGGGCCGAGGGGTCCTCGGCCGGGGCGTCGAAGTACTCGGGGCCCGTCGTCGGCGGGCCCGCGTGGCGTGCGGGGGCGGTCCGGGTGGCTCCGGCCGGGCCGCGGTCGGCCAGCGAGCGCACGACGCCGCCCTGCGTACCGCCGTACGTCGGGGCCTCGGCCGGAGCGGGGCCCCGGTGCAGGGGGCGGCGGGCGGGGGCGGCGGCCGCGTGTGCGCCGACCGGTGCGGGCGCGGGCGCCGGGATCCGTACGCCGTTGAGGTCCACGGAGCCGGAGTCACGGCCACCGGACTCGTGGGTGCCGTGCGTCTCGGCGGAAGCAGGAGCGGGGGCGGGGGCGGGCTGGCCCTGCTGCCCGGGAACCTGCGGCTGGGGCTGCTGCCCACCGTGCTCGGGCGCGGGCGGCGCGGCGGGCTGGCCCTGCGCGGGAGCCGGGGCGGCCTGCGGGTCGCTCCAGGCGCCCTGGGAGGTCGGCATCAGCAGAAGGTCGTCGTCCTCGGGGGTGTGCTCGGAGGGGTCGAGGAAGGTGTGCGCGTCCGGGGCGGGGATGCCCGGCTGCTCCACCATGCCTGCGTTCTCCGGCAGTCCCTCGCCCGGGATCTGGCCGGTGTCAGTCATGCGTACCCCTCGCCCATCGTCAGTGCTCCTTCGCCCTTCGCCCGGGATGCCGAGCCACGGCACGCCGGTGCTCGTCACCAAGAACGAGCGGGCTCGCCGCGCGGCACGAAACGCCCGCGGGGCTTCCTATTCTCGCGGCCGTTCGCCGCCGCGACAGGCAGTTCTGCCACGGCTCACTGTGGACTGCGCCACGTTGCGCGTCCCCCGGGTGGTGCCGTACCACAGTGCGGACCAAAACGGTCCACTTTTCCGGACATTGACGAACGAAGCGACGAACGGCCGGGCGCGGTACAACAATCGGCCAGCCTACCTCGCGTACCGGGCCGAACGGGTCAGGGGGCGAGGTCCGAACGCCGCGCGGACAGCAGGAACACGACCGACCTTTCGCGCTCGGTCCAGGCGGTGGTGTCCAGGTCGACGGACTGGAGCAGTGCGCATTCGACCGTGTAGCCGTTGCCGGTGAGCGCACCGCCGAGGGCCTCGGCCTCGTCCCGGGTCGAGGCGTGGGTCACGATGCGTTCGGGGCGGCGGTCGGTGACCGCGGTGGCCACCGGCACTCCCCCGCCGCCGATCCGTACGACGTCCGGTTCGGGCAGCCGTTCCAGGACGTGCGGAGCGCGGCCCCGGACGACCTGGACCGGGACACCGAAGGCGCGGGCGGCGGCCTCGGTGCGGGCGCAGGCGGCCGGGTCGGCGTCCACGGCCAGGACGGCCGCGCCGAAGCGGGCCGCCTCGACGGCCAGGGCGCCGCTGCCGGAGCCGATGTCCCAGACCAGGTCGCCGGTGCGGGGGCCGAGGCGGGCGAGCTGGGCGGCGCGCAGGCCGGGGAACTCGCCCTCGCCGGACTCCTGCATCCGCTCGGCCCCGGCGGCCCGGTAGGCCCCGGCAGGCAGAGCCCAGCCCCGTATCCCCTGGGGATAAGCGGGCTGGCGGCCGGCGATCCAGGCTCCGGCGGCGGTGGTCTCGGGGCCGCCGCCGATGACGATGACGACGTTGGGGTCGCGCCAGGCGTGGTCGGCCGCCTTGTCGGAGGTGAGAACGGTGACGCGCTCGCGGTCGGTGCCGAGTTCCTCGCAGATCACGAAGGTTCGGTGGACGCCGTCGAGGAGGAGGGCCAGTTCGGCGGGTCCGGCGCCCGGTGAGGTGAGGACGGCGACCTTGTGGTGGGCCCGGCAGACGTTGACCGCGCGGCGCAGGGTGCGGGGGTGGGCGACGACGATCTGGGCATCGTCCCAGGGCATGCCGGCCCGGGCGAAGGCGGCGGCCACGGAGGAGACGGCGGGGACGACCTCTACCTCCAGGCCGTGTTCGCGCGCACGCAGGGTGCGGACCACGCCGAAGAAGCCGGGGTCGCCGTCGGCGAGGACCACGGCGCTGCCGCGGTGTCCGGCGATCCTGCGGGCGGCCAGGTCGACGCTGCCGAGGCGGACGCGTTCGGCGTTCGGGGGCACTTCCGGCAGGGCGAGGTGGTGGGCGGCGCCCGCGACGAGCGTGGCGGCCGAGAGCGCGGCCGTGGCCGCTCTGGTCAGTGGCGAGCCGTCCCAGCCGATCACCGTGACCCGGTCGGCCATCGTCGTCTGTCTCCTGGGGTGTCGGAGGGAGCGGGGCGGTTGCCCGTGCACTGCCGGGCAGGGGTGAGGGTATCCGGTCCGGACCTGGGGCCCGCGGGTGGCCTCGGGCGCTACCTCCAGTCGTTGTACGTGCCGTAGTCGCCGGCGTCGGCGAGCTGTTCGGCGATGCCTTCCAGGTCCTCGGGGAGGAGTCCCCAGACGATCAGGTCGGTGCGGATGTCGGTCCAGCCGCCGTCGGTGCCGTTCTCGGTCCGGGTACGGGCGATGCGGGCGTTGCGCAGGACGCCCTCGCTGATGCAGCCGAGCTTCTGGGCGACCTGCTGGGAGGCGGTGTTGTCGGCGGGGGTGCGCAACTCGATGCGTTCGAAGCCCTGGTCGCGGAAGAGCCATTCGGCTATGGCGAGCACGGATTCGGTGGCGTACCCCTCGCCGCGTGCCCAGGGGGCGGTGATGTAGCGGACCTCGGTGGCCCGGGTGCGCCAGTCGGTGTTGAGGAGGCGGACGCTGCCGACGAGCCGCTGGGTGAGGAACTCGGTGACGGCGAGGGCGATGCCGTGGCCGGCGGTGCGTTCGGCAGGAGCGATCCTGCGGACCCAGCGTTCGGCGTCGACCTGGGTGTACGGGTTCGGCCCGTCCATCCACGCGGTGACCATCTCGTCGTTCATCATCTCGATGTACGCGGGGATGTCGGCCATCTCGAAGGGACGCATCACCAACCTGTCCGTGCTGATGGAGATGGACGGAAAGGTGGTAGTCATGCGCAGCTCCATGCCGAGGACCGGGTAAAAACACAGCATGCAGCATCGGGTCCGCCTTGCGCATGGGCGGGTCGGCACGACGGAGCCCCGCACCTCCGGGGAGGGAAGTACGGGGCTCCGTCGGCAAGTGCCGGGCTGGTGTCAGGACTTGGCGGGGGTACCGAAGGCCGGGACGATCGACCCCTGGTAGGTGTCCTCGACGAACTTCTTGACCTCGTCGGAGTTGAGGAGCTTCGCGAGCTTCTCGACGCGCGGGTCCTTCTCGTTGCCGTCCTTGACCGCCAGGAAGTTGGCGTACGGGTTGCCCTCGGCCTTCTCCAGGGCGAGGGAGTCCTTGCCGGGCTTCAGCTCGGCCTCGATGGCGTAGTTGCCGTTGATGACGGCGGCGTCCACGTCGTCCAGGGCGCGGGGCACGGTGGCGGCCTCCAGCTCCTTGAACTCCAGGCCCTTCTTGTCGGTGATGTCGCTCAGCTTGGCGCTGGTGCCGACGCCGTCCTTGACGGTGATCAGGCCGTTCTCGGCGAGCAGCTGGAGGGCGCGGCCGCCGTTGGTGGTGTCGTTGGGGACGGCGATGGTCTGTCCGGCCTTGATGTCCTTCAGGTCCTTGACCGTCTTGGAGTAGAGGCCGAGCGGCTCCAGGTGCACGTCGACCACGGGCACGATGGTGGTCTTCTGCTTCGCGTTGAAGTCGTCCAGGTAGGGCTTGTGCTGGAAGAAGTTGGCGTCGACCTGCCCGTTCTGGGTGGCGGTGTTCGGCAGGACGTAGTCCGTGAACTCCTTGACCTCCAGCTTGAGGCCCTCCTTCGCCGCCAGGTTCTTCTTGACGAAGTTCAGGATGTCCGCGTGCGGGGTCGGGGAGGCGGCGACGACCAGGGCCTTGGAGGTGTCGGCGTTCGCGCCGGTCTCGCTCTTGGACGCCGGGTCGGAGTCCGTACCGCAGGCGCCGAGGCCCAGGGCGAGGGCGGCGGCGGAAGCGACAGCTGCGGTGATCTTGATGTTCTTGCGCACGAAAAGTGCCTCTTTCTTGTGGTGGTGGTGCGCCCGGACAAGGAGTTCGGGCTCGGTGGGAAGGAAAGTCGGGGGTGGCGGCCTCAGGAGGCGGTGCGGCCGCGGCGGGCCAGCAGCCGGACGGTGAGGTCGCCGATCAGCTGGATCACGGTGACGATGACGATCAGCAGCGCGACGGTGATCAGCATGAACTGGTTGTCGAAGCGCTGGAATCCGTAGGTGACGGCCTTGGAGCCGAGCCCTTCGCCGCCGACCGCGCCGGCCATCGCGGAGTAGCCGATGAGCACGATGAGGGTGGTGGTGACTCCCGAGACGAGCGAGGGCAGGGCCTGCGGGAGGAGCACCTTGCGGACGATCGTGGGGATGGAGCCGCCCATCGACTGCACCGCTTCGACGAGCCCGTGGTCGACCTCGCGGATCGCCGTCTCGACGAGCCGGGCGAAGAACGGGATGGCGCCGACGGCGAGCGGCACGATCATCGCGGTGGGGCCGATGAAGGTGCCGACCACCCAGGTGGTGAAGGGGATCAGGGCGATCAGCAGGATGATGAACGGCAGCGAGCGGCCGATGTTCACGATCACGCCGATGACCTTGTTCACCACGGTGTTCTGCAGCAGTCCGCCCTTGTCGGTGAGGACCAGCAGGACGCCGAGCGGCAGTCCGCCGGCGACGGTGACCAGCGCGGACCACAGCACCATGTAGAGGGTGTCGACGGTGCCCTGGGTCAGCAGGGGCTGCATTTCGGACCAGGTCACTTGACGGCCTCCTTGGTGAGCGGGGCGGGCGTCTGCGCCGGCACGACGGTGATGGTGTCCTGCGGACCGTTCGCGTACTCGACGACCTCGGCCCGCAGGCCCTGCTCGCGCAGGAAGCCGATGGGGACGACGTTCTCCTCGAAGCGGCCGGGCAGCTCGATGCGCATCCGGCCGATCTGCTTGCCGCCGACGGTGTCCATCGCGGCGCCGAGGATCGAGATGTCGATGTTGTACGTACGGGAGAGCTGGGAGATGACCGGCTGGGAGGCCGACTCCCCCTGGAAGGTGACGTCCACGACCGTGCGGTCCGGGCCGGAGGCGTTCCCGCCCACCGGGAACAGTTCGTGGGCCAGTTCGGAGCCGGGGGTGGCGAGGAGTTCGCCGACGGTCCCGGACTCGACGATCCGGCCGCGCCGCATGAGGGCCGCGGAGTCGCAGATGGTCTTGACGACGTCCATCTCGTGGGTGATGAGCAGGACGGTCAGGCCGAGCTGCTGGTTGAGGTCGCGCAGCAGCTGGAGGATGGAGCGGGTGGTCTCGGGGTCGAGCGCGGAGGTCGCCTCGTCCGAGAGCAGCACCTGGGGGTCGCCCGCGAGGGCGCGGGCTATGCCCACGCGCTGCTTCTGGCCGCCGGAGAGCTGACCGGGGTAGGACTTCGCCCTTTCGGCGAGGCCGACCAGGTCGAGGAGGTCCTTGGCCTTGCGGGTGCGCTCCTGGCCGTCGATGCCGAGGATCTCCAGCGGCAGCTTCACATTGTCCAGGACGGTGCGGGAGTCCAGCAGGTTGAAGTGCTGGAAGACCATGCCGATGCGGGTGCGCGCCCGGCGCAGCTCCGCACTCGCCCGCCGGCCGCGGCCTGCGAGGGCGGTGAGGTCCTGGCCGGCCACCGTCACGGTGCCGGAGGTGGGGCGTTCCAGGAGGTTGACGCAGCGGATCAGGGAGGATTTTCCGGCGCCGCTCTGTCCGATGACGCCGTACACCTCGCCTTCGCGGACGTGCAGGTCGACGCCGTCGAGTGCGGTGACCTCACGGTCGCGCGACTGGTAGACCTTCGTGAGGCCCGTCGTGGTGATCACAGGGGTTTCCGTCACTGTCGAGTGCGCGGCGCGGTGTCCGCCGGGCACGGGGCATTCGTCTGAAGAGACTGTTCGGGCTGTTCGGCCGGGGGTCTCGGCATGGCTGTACGCGGCGGTCGCCGGGGGGGGGGCAGCACATGCGCGGGCGCGCTCGTTCCGCGTGGTGCGGACGGCGCAGGCTCGGTCTCGCTTCGGGGCGCGAGGCTCAGGCGGGGGCCCTCAGAAGGCGCGCATTCGACACATACAACGAGCACCGGGCGTGCTGATCGCCTCGGTCGCAAGGGTGCGGCTGCTCGTCGTGGTCATGGGCCAAGTAAAACAGACGTGACGACTCCACGGTCCCCGCCGTCCGCATAGCGGACAGTGCTGGATGGCCGGACGGCCACGCTCCGGTTCTGTCACCCCATGGTCGGCGTGCGGCTGTGACCTGCGGTGACAAGGGTTCTACAGGGGTACGCCCCAAGGCGTCCGGGCGTCCGGGGAGCGGAACCTCGTCCGCCGGTTGTGGCCAAGGCCACGACGCTCGCCGCCGGGGCGGCGGCCGCTCATCCGGTCCGTTCCCGGTCCGTTCCCGGGCTGCTTCCGGCCCGGTCCGTCGTGGCCGGGGCCGCACGCGGGCGGGCGTTCCGTCCGTAATACCCTCGACTCATGCTTGACGCCCTGACGGTCGCGGTCGCCGTGGCCGCGCTCGCCCTCGCCGCCTGGTGCGGACACGCCGCCTACCGGGACCAGCCGACGAAGGACTGGCATTTCATCGGGATGGCGGTCGTCTCCGTGCTGGCGCTGGCCCAGTTGGTGGTGGGCGTCGTGCAGCTGGCGCGCGGGGAGCGGCCGGAGCAGGGGATGGCGGTGTTCATCGCCTATCTGATCGGTTCGTTCGCCGCCGTGCCCGCGGCAGGGTTTCTGTCGTTGACCGAGCGGACCCGCTGGGGCTCGGTCACGGTGGCGGCGGGCGCGGTCGTGCTGGCGGTTCTGGAAGTCCGGCTCTATGACATCTGGGGAAACTGACGTGAGCGACACCGACCGCCCCGAGGTGGCCACGACCCCCAAGCCGTCCTTCGACCTGGGCACCGGTCCCGGCCGGGTCCTGGTCTGGTTCTACGGGGTGTTCACGGTCGCGGCGGCCTCACGCACCATCGTCGAGATGATCAGGGGCTTCGACCGGGCGCCGCTGGCGTACGCGCTCTCGGCGGTCGCGGCGCTGGTCTACGGCTTCATCACGTACTCCCTGGTGCGCGGCGGGGAGAAGGCCCGTCAGGCGGCGCTGGTGTGCTGTGCCGCCGAGCTGCTGGGCGTGCTGGTCGTCGGCGCGTGGACGCTGGCGGAGCCGGCCGCCTTCCCGGACTCGACGGTGTGGTCGGACTTCGGGATGGGCTACCTCTTCATCCCGGTGATCCTGCCGGTCACGGGGATGATCTGGCTGCGCCGCGCGAAGACGGCGGCGGTCTGAGGGACCGCTCCCGCCGCGCGCGGCGCACGGTCAGGCGCTGGTCACGTAGTCCCGGTCCGCGGCGTCCTTCTCCAGCAGGACCATCCGGACGCCGTCCGCTCCGGTGACGGCCCCGACCTGGGCGTATCCGGCCCGCCGGTAGAGCCGCAGATTGCCTTCGCTGCGGTGTCCGCTGTGCAGCCGGAAGCGGGTCGCCGCCCGCTCGGCGGAGAGCGCCGACTCGGCGGCCAGCAGCAGCCGGGCGCCGAGGCCGTGGCCCTGGAGCCGGGGGTGGACGCAGAGCTTGCCGATGAGGCCCGTGCCGTCGGGGTCGGTGAATCCTCGGACCGAGCCGACGACTTCGTCCCCGAGCCGGGCCACGAACGCCAGGTCGTCGGCGACTTCGGCGCGCAGCGAATCGAGGCTCTGGACGAGCGGGTCGATCCGGTAGTTGTCGTACAGCTCCGCCTCGCGCTGGAAGCAGAGGTACTGAAGTCTGAATATCTGCTCGACGTCCTGTGCCGTCGCCGCCGAGATGGTCACGCTCATGCCCATGTGTGCACGCCTCCCGCTCACCTGTCCGCCGGTTGCCTACCGCTCCCTATCCCCGCACGGATGGGGCGACAACCTCCGCAGCCAGCATTCTGCGCAGACATCCAAGGCAACGGGAACGGATCGGGCCCAAGCTCCCCTGTGACATACCCAACTCCCCTGCGATTTCCCGGTAGGTCGGGTCGTTGGGGGCGAGCATCGCCTCCAGCAGCCGGGGGCAGCGTCCTGGCAGCCGCGCCACCGCGGAGCGCAGCGCCCGGCGTTCGGCGCCCCCGAGGGCGGCGCGTTCCGGACAGTCGGCCGATCCGGCGGCGGGTTCCGTTCCGGCGTACGGGCGTTCCCGCCGGGCCGCGCGGCGTCCTCGGCGGGCCTCCGCCCGTACGGTGTCGCGCACCCAGCGGGCCGCGTCGGCGGGCGGTCCGACCGCCGCGGGGCGCTCCAGCAGCCGTACCCACACGCCCTGTTCGAGGTCGGCGGGGTCGAGCCCGGCGGCCGGGGCCTCCGCCCTCGCCTCGGCGCGGACCAGGGGTTGCAGGGCGCGGACGACGCGGTCGGTGGAGGCGGCCGGGTCGAGGTCATGATCGAGAAGCGTCATGCCCCGGCGGACGTACCGGTGGCGGCCGTTGGTTGCCCCGAAGGCGCGGCACCACCCGACCGGGGCATGCCGGGGCCGGCGGCTGACGGCGGCCCGGGGCGCCGCTCCCGTATGCGGGTAACGGCGCCCGGGGCACCGCATCTCGCGTACGGGAGGTGCGGCGCGCCGGGCGCCGTACGGTGTCAGCGCCCGGCGCGGTCCGCCGCCGCGAGCAGGGCCGTGTCCGGGTGGTCGGCGAAGATGCCGTCGATGCCGGTGGCGAGGTAGGCGGCGCAGGCGCCGAACACGTCCCCGTAGGCGTTGGGGTCGGTGCCGCGTCGGAAGTCGGCGGGCAGGAAGCTGTTCTCGTTGCGCATCGTGTACGGGTGCAGCAGCAGGCCCTTGGCGTGCGCGTCCCGTACGAGCGTGGTCGGGGTGGTGAGCCGCCCCGAGGCGTCCTTGGGGATGACGAGGTCGAGGGTGGGACCGATGCCCTGCGCGAAGGAGGCCATCCACCTCAGCCCGGCGGGCTTCACCAGGTCGGCGACGGTGCGCGGGTCGCCCGACTCGACGAAGTCCCAGGGGCGCGCCTTCGGGCCGGACAGCAGCACGATACGCGGGGTGGCGACGAGGCGCGCGAGGCGCTGGACCGAGCTGGGCTCGAAGGACTGGAGGATGAGCGCGGAGTTCCTGCGGTCCCGGCCGTAACGACGCAGCAGCCGGGCGAGCGGCTCCTCCAGGCCGAGACCCAGCTTCCGGAAGTACGTGGGGTGCTTGGTCTCCACGTACAGCCAGACCGGCTTGCCGCGCTTGCGGCCCTCCCTCTCCGCCCAGCGCAGGACCTCCTCGAAGGTGGGGATCGTCCAGCGGCCGTCGTAGAGGGTGTTGTCCGGGCGGTTGCCCGGGATGCGCTCCTTGGCCCGCAGGGTCTTGAGCTCGGCGAGGGTGAAGTCCTCGGTGAACCAGCCGGTCAGGGAGTGGCCGTCGATGCTCTTGGTGGCCTTGCGGCCGGCGAACTCGGGGTGGTCGGCGACGTCGGTGGTGGCGGTGATGTCGTTCTCGTGGCGGCAGACGAGGTGGCCGTCCTTGGTCGGCACGAGGTCCTGCTCGACGATGTGCGCCCCCATGTCGAGGGCCAGCTGATAGGAGCCGAGGGTGTGCTCGGGACGGTAGCCGCTGGCTCCGCGGTGGCCGATCACCGTCGGCACGGGCAGATCGCGCAGCGATCCGTGGCCGCCACCGTGACCGCGGCCCCGCTCGGCGGCCTGGGCGGCGGCGGGCAGGCCCAGGGCCGCGGTGCCGAGGACCGCGGCGCCCAGAAGGGTCCGCCGGCCGGGGGTCGTCCGCGCACGCTCCGTCATGAATGCTCCTCGCTTGGTGATGTCCGGGTCCGGTCGGGAGAGGCCCGATCGTAGGCTGGGAGCCGTACGAGAGGGCGGATCCTCGGCCAACATGGCGGAAACACATGTCAACACCGCGTATCCGTTTCGTGAACCCGATGTGCGATCAGCGCATACCCGCGAGTATCGTCCTCACCTGCACCGACCATCATCCGTCGGCACCGGCCACCGCCCGGTGGACCTCGATCCACCGCGGCCGGCCCGGCCACGACACCGGAGGAACCGTTGTCCCGTCTCACGGTCATCAAGGCAGTGCTCGGACCGATTCTGCGCCTGATGTTCCGCCCACAGGTGGAAGGCGTCGAGAACATTCCCGGGACCGGGCCGGTGATCCTCGCGGGCAACCACCTCACGTTCATCGACTCGATGATCATGCCGATCTGCTGCGACCGGCCGGTGTTCTACATCGGCAAGGACGAGTACGTCACGGGCAAGGGCCTCAAGGGCAAGCTGATGGCCTGGTTCTTCACCGGCTGCGGCATGATCCCGGTGGACCGGGACGGCGGCCGGGGCGGGGTCGCGGCGCTGATGACCGGACGCCGGGTGCTGGAGGAGGGGCAGGCCTTCGCGATCTACCCCGAGGGCACCCGCTCCCCCGACGGCCGGCTCTACCGGGGCCGTACGGGCATCGCGCGGCTGACGCTGATGACGGGTGCGCCGGTGATCCCGTTCGCGATGATCGGCACCGACAAGCTGCAGCCGGGCGGCGCGGGCCTGCCCCGGCCGGGCAAGGTCACGGTGCGCTTCGGCGAGCCGATGGAGTTCTCCCGGTACGAGGGCATGGACCGCGACCGCTATGTGCTGCGGGCGGTGACCGACTCGGTGATGGCCGAGGTGATGCGGCTGTCCGGCCAGGAGTACGTGGACATGTACGCGACGAAGGCCAAGGCCGCCTGACCCGTTCGACGGCCACGGAGAACACCGCCCGACCGTCGGCACAGTCACGGAGAGGGGCCCGCACCCCCGGATGGGTGCGGGCCCCTCTCCGTACGGCCCAACGGCCTACGGGTGCTCGGCGCCTTCCTCCAGCTTCTGGCCCCGCAGCAGGAACCAGGCGGCGACGGCCGCCGCCAGCAGCACCGCCGCACCGACGCCCGCGGCCGACCGCAGTCCGTCGACGAACGCCTCCTGGGCCGCCGAGACCAGCGGCCCAGCCTGGGCTGCGGACAGTGCCCCGGCGGCCTCGACCGCCCCGCCCAGCGACTCGTGGGCGGCCGACTCGACGTCGGCCGGGATGCCGGACGGGGTCGGGAAGCCCCGGTAGACACCGGTGACGATGGAGCCGAGCAGGGCGATGCCGAGGGCCGCGCCCAGTTCGTACGCGGTCTCGGAGACGGCGGACGCGGAGCCCGCCTGCTCCTTCGGGACGCTGGAGAGGATCACGTCGGCGGTGACGGTGAAGGCGAAGCCCGCGCCGACGCCTACGACCAGCAGCATGGCGCCGAGCAGCGGATAGCCGGTGTGCTGGTCGAGCAGGGTCACACTGCCCAGGGCCAGCCCGACCGCGGCCAGGCCGCCCGAGACGACGACGCGGACCGTGAAGCGGCGGGCGGCGAAGCCGGCCAGCAGACCGGCGGTCACCGCGCCGATCGCGGCGGGCAGTTCGGCGAGTCCGGCCTCCAGCGGGCCCCGGCCCTGCACCAGTTGCAGGAACTGGGAGAGGAAGAAGACCAGACCCGACAGGCCGAGGATGGTCAGCAGGTCGGCGAGGACCGCGCCGGAGAAGCCCCGGTGGTGGAAGAGCCGCATGTCCAGCAGGGGTGCCGGCAGACGCAGTTGCCTGCGGACGAACCAGGTGAGCGCGGCGGCGCCGAGGACGGCCGCCGCCCCGGCCTCCCAGCTCACCCCGTGCGAGGCCGCCTCCTTGATGGCGTACACGACACCGATCATGCCGACCAGGGAGAGCGCGACGCTGAGCATGTCCCACGGGCCGGGGGCCGGGTTCTTGGACTCGGGGATCAGCTTGATGCCGACGACGACCAGGACGGCCATCACGGGCAGATTGATGAGGAAGACCGAACCCCACCAGAAGTGTTCGAGCAGGAACCCGCCGACGACCGGACCGACGGCCGCACCCGCCGAGGCCATGGCGCCCCAGATCCCGATGGCGAGGCTGCGCTCGCGCGGGTCGTGGAAGAGGTTGCGGATCAGGGCGAGGGTGGACGGCATCAGGGTGGCGCCCGCGACACCGAGCAGCGCCCGGGCCACGATCATCATCTCGGGCGTGGTCGCGTACGCGTTGAGCACGGAGACCGCGCCGAACGCGACGGCACCGACCAGCAGCAGCTTCTTGCGGCCGATGCGGTCGCCGAGGCTGCCCATCGAGACGAGCAGGCCGGCGATGACGAAGGAGTAGACGTCACCGATCCAGAGCAGCTGGGTGCCGGTGGGTTCGAGGTCCTCACTGAGGAACGGGGTGGCGAGACCGAGGACGGTCGCGTCCACGGCCACCAGCAGCACGGCGAGGACGAGGACGGCGAGCGCGATCCACCGCCCCGGGCGGCGTACCTCGTCCGCGGTGTCCTGGTTCTGGTCGGTGCTGGTCATTGCTCCACGCTCCGGCGTGCTCCGCCGAGCAGCAACTCGACGATCATGTGCTGGAAATCCTGTGCGGCGACCCGTCCCGCCTGGACGGCCCAGGCGCCGGTGCCGACGAGCCCGTAGAGGGCTTCCGTCAGCCAGGCGGGGGTGAGGTCGATTCGGAATTCGCCGCGTTCCTGGCCGCGGCGGAAGAAGGCGGAGACGCGGGCGTCGGCCCGGTTCCAGCCCTCGTTGACCTCGTCGCCCTCGAAGAGCTGGTTCTCGTTGACGAGGAAGGACAGCAGTCCGGCGCTGGGCTCGACGGCCGCGATGAGGCGGCGCAGCCCCTCCTCGGAGGTGTCCTCGTCGAGCCGGGCGGCGTCCAGGGCCGCCTCGAACTCCTGGATGCCGAGATCCTCCAGCGCCTTCACCAGGGCGTCGCGCCCGGCGAAGTGGCGGTGGAGCGTGGCCCGGCCGATGCCCGCCGCCTTGGCGACCTCGTCCATGGTGGCGGTCGATTTGTGGGTCAGCAGGGCGGCGGCGCTGCGCAGCACCTGCTCACGGTCGAGAGTCATGAGACGACTGTAACCCATATGAGACACGCCCGTCTCACTGGAAGGGCTGACGCCCCCGACGAGGTGCCACCGGAGAGGAAGAGGTGCCGCACGAGAGGAAGGGGGAACAAAAAAAGTGGCCGGAGGTAGAACCACTCCTTGCCACTCCTAACCTATTGCGCATGGGGGGCCTTGCGGCAAGGCCCCCATGCGCCGCAGAATCGTCCGCCGAAGCCCGGATGCAGGAAGTCGACTTCCGGTGTTCCGGATCGTTCGACGTCGGCGAAGGGGGAACGATGATGATCGACGTGATTGTCGTCGGCGGCGGGCCCACCGGACTGATGCTGGCCGCCGAGCTGCGGCTGGCCGGAGTGCACACGGTCGTGCTGGAGAAGCTGGCGGAGCCGACCCGGGAGTCCCGGGGGCGCGGACTGCATGTGCGCAGCGTCGAGGTGATGGACCAGCGCGGGCTGCTGGACCGGTTCCTCGCGGTCAGTGAGAAATTTCAGGTGGGCGGCTTCTTCGGCGGCATTCAGAAACCGTGGCCGGACCGCCTGGACACCGCGCATCCGTACGGCCTTTCCACCCTGCAGCCGGTGACCGAGCGGCTGCTTCGCGAACGTGCCGTCGAGCTGGGCGCCGAGATCCGGCGCGGCTGCGAGGTGGCCGGGCTGATCCAGGGTGCGGAGGGAGTGACCGTCGAGCTGGTGGACGGCACACGCCTGCGCTCGCGGTACGCCGTCGGGTGCGACGGCGGCCGCAGCACGGTGCGCAAGCAGCTCGGCGTGGACTTCGCCAGCAGCCCGCCACGGTCGAGACGCTGCTCGGCGACATGGAGATGACCGAGGCCCCGGAGACGGTCGCCGCCGTCGTCGAGGAGGTCCGCAGGACGCAGCCGCGGTTCGGCACCATCCCCAACGGCGACGGCACCTTCCGCGTGATCGTGCCCGCCGAAGGGGTGTCCGAGGACCGGGCGACGGCACCGACGCCGGAGGAGTTCAAGCAGCGGCTGCGAACCGTCGCGGGCACCGACTTCGGCGTCCACTCGCCCCGCTGGCTGTCCCGGTTCGGCGACGCCACCAGGCAGGCCGAGCGCTACCGGGTCGGCCGGGTCCTGCTGGCCGGCGACGCGGCGCACATCCACCCGCCGACCGGCGGACAGGGGCTCAACCTCGGGGTGCAGGACGCGTTCAACCTCGGCTGGAAGCTGGCCGCGACGGTCAACGGCCGGGCCCCCGACGGGCTGCTGGACAGCTACCACGCCGAGCGGCACCCGGTGGGCGCGTGCGTCCTTGCCAACACCCGGGCGCAGATCACCCTGCTGGGCACCGATCCGGGCGCGGTCGCACTGCGGGAGCTGCTCTCCCGGCTGATGGACTTCGAGGAGGTCAACGCGTACATGACCGGGATGGTCACCGCGGTCGACGTCCGCTACGACTTCGGCAAGGGCCATGACCTGCTCGGCCGGCGGATGTGCGACCTGCCGCTGAAGCAGGGCCGTCTCTACGACCTCATGCACGACGGCCGCGGGCTGCTCCTCGACACCACCGGCCGGCTGTCCGTGGCGGGCTGGGCGGACCGGGTCGACCAGGTCGTCGACGTCGCCGGGGGCCTCGACGCCCCCGCCGTACTGCTGCGGCCGGACGGCCATGTGGCCTGGGCCGGCGAGGACCCGGCTGAGCTGCTCGACGCGATGGCCCGGCGGTTCGGGGCACCCGCTGCCTGACCGCGCACCACACCTCGTGGCCCCGGCCGAGCGCCCCCTCCCTGCCGCCCCTCCCCGCCGCGCCCTGCCCGGCCCGACCCGGGGGAACACCGCCGCCTGAACGTACATGCGCACCGCAGATCGGAACCGATGACGTGAACCCCCTGACCACCAGCGCGTTCGAACTCCCCGACCGCCTCTCCCCCAAGGCCGACCCGGCGCTGATCGCCGATGACGAGCAGCACTTCGCGGCCATCGCCCACTGCCTGGAACAGTCGATCGCCGAGCTGACCGACCGGCTCGCGGCCGAACGCAGGGCGCCCGGCGGGGCAAGTCGGCAGGCGATGGACCGGGATGTGGAGATCCACCGGCTGTCCGCCCGGCTGCGCGCCCTGCGCCAGTTCGGCCTGGATCTGTGCCTCGGACACATGGTCGCCGCGGACGGCTCCGGGCCGCTGTACGTGGGCCGGCTCGGGCTGACCGACAGCACGGGCCGCCGGCTGCTGCTCGACTGGCTCCCCCGCGGCCGAGCCGTTCTTCGGAGCCACCCATGCCGACCCGATGGGCCTGGCGAGCCGCCGGCGCTACCGCTGGAACGGCGGCCGGATCAACGACTACTGGGACGAGGTGTTCGCGCCGGAAGGCTTCGCCGGGCACGCCGCGCTGGACGACCAGTCCGCGTTCATCGCCAGTCTGGGCGGCAACCGGTCGGCCCGGATGCGCGATGTGCTGGGCACCATCCAGGCCGACCAGGACGCCGTCATCCGGGCGGGCTCCCGGGGCACGCTCGTCGTCGACGGCGGGCCGGGCACCGGGAAGACCGTCGTCGCGCTGCACCGCTCCGCCTATCTCCTGTACTCCGACCCTCGCCTGGGGCACCGCCGGGGCGGTGTGCTGTTCGTCGGGCCGCACGAGCCCTATCTGGGGTACGTCGCCGACGTCCTGCCGAGCCTCGGGGAGGAGGGCGTGCAGACGTGCACCCTGCGGGACCTGGTCGCCGAGGGAGCGGCGGCAGCGGCGGCAGTGGCCGAGACCGATCCGGAGGTGGCACGTCTGAAGGCGTCGGCGGACCTCCGGGCCGTGCTCCCCGACGCCAATGTGCCGGCCTCCGTCCGCAGCAGCGGCGTCCCCGTCACCCACGGGGCCGTCGAGGACCTGGACAGGGTCCTCGACGGCTGGCTCGCCGCGCACGACGACGGGATCGCCTGTGTCATCGGCGACCCCGCGTTCCGGGCGACGCCCCCCGCCTGCGGTCGCTGACCCCGGAGCTGTCGAAGGGCCTGGAATTCGACCTGGTCGTCCTCGTCGACCCGGAGCGGTTCGGCGAGGGCGTCAAGGGGGCGGTGGACCGCTATGTCGCGATGACCCGGGCGACCCGGGAACTCGTCGTCCTGACGAGCTCCTGAGGGCCGGCCGGGCGGACTGCGGCGCCAGGGCGGTCCGGCGGGGCGGGTTTCAGTGCCAGGGCAGGCCGGCGCGGTGCCGCCAGTAGGCCTCCGGCTCCTCGACCAGGGCGTCGAGGCGCGCCCGCTGCTCGTCGTCCAGGTCGACGACGGCGGCGTGCAGATTGCCGGAGAGCTGGCCCACCGTGGCGGCGCCGGAGAGCACGACGTCCGCCCAGGGCTGGTGGAGGACCAGTGCGAGCGCCACCGCGTCGCCGCCCACTCCCGCGCCGACGGCGATCTCCTGGAACAGGGCGGGTGCCTCGTCCCCGGCCAGGCGTCCGTTGGCCATGCCCTCCTTGACGATCACGGTGACCCCCGCGTCGTGGGCCTCGGCGAGCGCGGGCGCGGCCGAGGTCTCCAAGGCGTTGAAGGTGGCCTGGACCGTACGGAAGAGGGGTTCGCCGTCGACCGTGACGGCGAGTGCGGCCCGGATCGCCTCGGCCTGGGCGGGCCCGCTGGTGGAGAGGCCGACGGTGACGCCGTCGGCGGCGAGTGCGGCCAGGCGTTCGTGGAGCTCCTTGTCGGCTAGGGCCGGGCTGTCGGGGGTGAGCGAATGGATCTGGTAGAGGCTGAGCCGGTCGCCGATCAGGGCCCGGGTCTCGGCGTACTGGCGCTCGAAGGTGGCGAGGCCATGGTCCTTGACCTCGTGTTCCTCGGCCTCGACGCCCCAGTCGGCGGTGTAGGTGTAGCCCCATTTACTGCCGACGACGAGGTCGGTGAACGAGGGCCGGGCGTTCAGCCACTCGGCGAGGAACTCCTCGGCGCGGCCGTAGGAGCGGGCGGTGTCGACGTACCGGACGCCCTGGGCGTAGGCGGCGTCCAGCAGCTCGTGGGTGCGGGCGCGCAGGGCGTCGACGTCCCGGTCGGCGGGCAGGTCCCGGTCTCGGTGGAGATTGATGTAGCCGGGCCTCCCGACGGCAGCCAGGCCCAGTCCGATGTGGGCAGTCGGGGTCGTCGCGGCGGCCAGGGCGGCGAAGGGCATCGCGGGCTCCTCGGGTCGGGTTCGGTTACTCCTACCCCGGTGAGCGCGGCCCGCGACACCCTTCGTCCATCCGGTGCGGCACCGCTTCCCGCGCGCACCCTGCCCGGCACTCCTACGCGCGGGCGGTCGCCCAGGCGTGCTGGGCGGCCAGGTCTTCCTTCACCTCGGCGAGCTGGACGGCGACGGCGGAGGGCGCCGTTCCGCCCCGGCCGTCGCGGGAGGCGAGGGCACCCCGCACGTTGAGCACCGTGCGGACCTCGGGGGTGAGGTGCTCGGAGATCCTGGCGAACTGGTCGTCGGTGAGCTGGTCGAGCTCGATGCCGTGCTGCTCGCACTCCTTGACGCAGGCGCCGGCCACCTCGTGCGCCACCCGGAAGGGGACACCCTGCTTGACCAGCCACTCCGCGATGTCGGTCGCGAGCGAGAAGCCCGCCGGGGCCAGCTCCTCCATGCGCTCGCGGTTGACGGTGAGGGTGGCCATCATGCCGGTGAAGGCGGGCAGCAGGACCTCCAGCTGGTCGCAGGAGTCGAAGACGGGCTCCTTGTCCTCCTGGAGGTCCCGGTTGTACGCGAGCGGGAGCGCCTTGAGCGTGGCGAGCAGGCCGGTCAGATTGCCGATGAGGCGGCCGGACTTGCCCCGGGCCAGCTCAGCGATGTCCGGGTTCTTCTTCTGCGGCATGATCGAGGAGCCGGTGGAGAAGGCGTCGTGCAGGGTGACGAAGGAGAACTCCTTCGTGTTCCAGATGATGACCTCCTCGGCGATCCGGGAGAGGTTGACGCCGATCATCGCGGTGATGAAGGCGAACTCCGCGACGAAGTCCCGCGAGGCGGTGCCGTCGATGGAGTTGGCGACCGAACCGTGCTCGAAGCCCAGGTCGGCGGCGACCGCCTCCGGGTCGAGCCCGAGCGAGGACCCGGCGAGCGCCCCGGAGCCGTACGGGGAGACGGCCGTGCGCTCGTCCCACTGGCGCAGCCGCTCGGCGTCCCGGGAGAGGGACTGCACATGGGCCAGCACATGGTGGGCGAAGAGGACGGGCTGGGCGTGCTGGAGGTGGGTCCGGCCCGGCATCGCGACGTCCGCGTGGGCTTCGGCGAGGCCGACCAGCGCGCTCTGGAGGTCGGCGATCAGGCCGCCGATGGTCCGGGCGTGGTCGCGCAGGTACATCCGGAAGAGCGTGGCGATCTGGTCGTTCCGCGACCGGCCGGCCCGCAGCTTGCCGCCGAGGTCCGCGCCGAGGCGCTCGAGGAGTCCGCGCTCCAGGGCGGTGTGGACGTCCTCGTCCGCGATGGTTCCGGTGAAGGAGCCGTCCGCCACATCGGCTTCGAGCCGGTCGAGGCCTTCCCGCATCCGGGTCAGCTCGTCCTCGGTGAGCAGGCCCGCCTTGTTGAGGACGCGGGCGTGGGCGCGGGAGCCGGCGATGTCGTACGGCGCGAGCCGCCAGTCGAAGTGGACGGACGCCGACAGCTTGGCCAGCGCCTCGGCCGGTCCGTCGGCGAAACGCGCGCCCCAGAGCCGGACGTCACCGTTGTTGCTGCTCACTGCGTGCTCCTCAAAGGCAAAGGCAAAGTGCGGATATGCGGCCGCCTCCCTGCCGCGTGACGACGGGAAGGCGGCTGTACAACGAGCGGGGTCGGGCGAGGTCGCGTCAGGCTAGGCCTGCAGATCACGCTTCGCGGCGATCTTCGAGGAGAGACCGAAGATCTCGATGAAGCCCTGCGCCTTGGACTGGTCGAAGGTGTCGCCCGAGTCGTAGGTGGCGAGGTTGAAGTCGTACAGCGACTCGCTGGACTTCCGGCCGGTGACGACGGCGCGGCCGGCGTGGAGGGTCATCCGGATGTCGCCGGTGACATGCTGGTTGGCCTCGTTGATGAAGCCGTCCAGGGCCCGCTTCAGCGGGGAGAACCACAGGCCGTCGTAGACCATCTCGCCCCAGCGCTGCTCGACCTGCCGCTTGTAGCGGGCCAGCTCGCGCTCGACGGTGACGTTCTCCAGTTCCTGGTGGGCGGTGATCAGCGCGATCGCGCCGGGTGCCTCGTACACCTCGCGGGACTTGATGCCCACGAGCCGGTCCTCGACCATGTCGATCCGGCCGATGCCCTGGGCGCCGGCCCGCTCGTTGAGCTGCTGGATCGCTTGGAGGACGGTGACGGGACGGCCGTCGATGGCGACGGGCACGCCCTCCTTGAAGGAGATGACGACCTCGTCGGCCTCGCGCGGGGTGGCGGGGTTCTCGGTGTACTCGTAGATGTCCTCGATCGGCGCGTTCCAGATGTCCTCCAGGAAGCCCGTCTCCACGGCGCGCCCGAAGACGTTCTGGTCGATGGAGTACGGGGACTTCTTGGTGGTCGCGATCGGGAGGTTCTTCTCCTCGCAGAAGGCGATCGCCTTGTCCCGGGTCATCGCGTAGTCGCGGACCGGGGCGATGCACTTCAGGTCGGGGCCGAGCGCGGAGATGCCGGCCTCGAAGCGGACCTGGTCGTTGCCCTTGCCGGTGCAGCCGTGGGCGACGATCCCGGCGTTGTGCTTGTGGGCGGCGGCGACGAGGTGCTTGACGATGGTCGGCCGGGAGAGGGCCGAGACCAGCGGGTAGCGGTCCATGTAGAGGGCGTTGGCCTTGATCGCCGGGAGGCAGTACTCCTCGGCGAACTCGTCCTTGGCGTCCGCGACCTCGGCTTCGACGGCACCACAGGCGAGCGCGCGCTTGCGGATGACGTCCAGGTCCTCGCCACCCTGGCCGACGTCCACGGCAACGGCGATGACCTCGGCACCCGTCTCCTCGGCGATCCAGCCGATGGCGACGGAGGTGTCCAGGCCGCCCGAGTAGGCGAGTACGACGCGCTCGGTCACGGGTTTCTCCTTACGGTGCAATCACTGATGGGCATAACTATGCAGTCCTCTGTATGCTTTGTCAAAACAGCAGGTCAGGGCGGTCGAGGTGATCGCACAGCCGGAAATCTCCGGTGCTTGTCGGCCGGAAAGCCCCAAGAGGGTGTCTGACAACAGGGAGGGGCCGCGGTGAACAACGGTGAGCGCAGGGCGCTGGAGGCTGTGGTGCTCGTGTCCGAGGGCGTGCCGCCGGACGAGGCGCTGGAGACGGGTTCGGCCGACGCGTGGGTGGCCTTCGACGCCGCCGTACGGGAACTCTCCCACCACCCCTGGAGACTGCCGCACCTGGACGAGAAGCCGGGGCGGCCGTGGTTTTCCGCTCCGTTCGGCCCTCGCCCCGCACCGCCGCCGCGTCCGCAGGCGCTGGCCCTGTGCCACCCGGACGGAAGGGTCCGCGAGGCGGCACTGGACGGGACCGACGCCGCCCCAGAGCTGCACCCGCTCCTGGTGGTGCGGTGCGCGGACTGGGCCGAGCCGGTGCGCGAGCGGGCCAGGCTGCTGCTCGGCGAGCTGTCCGCGAGCGAGCTGCTTCCGCTCACCGAGCTGATTCTGCGGTTGTCCCGGCGCACTCAGGGCCGCTTCGCCCGCGCACTGCTGGAGCGCGCGCTGCGGAAGTGGCCGGCGGCGGACGTCATGGCCCTGATGGCGCATCAAGACCGTGCGACGTACCGGCTCGCGTACCGGAGCGCTGTGGACCGAGGGCTGCTGACGCCGCCGGAGAAGGCCGCCACGGCGGCGGCCAGCGGCGATGTCACGCTTCAGGACCTCTGCGCGGAGGCCGCCGTCGCCGCGCTGACCGACCCGCCGGAGAAGGCCGCCGCCGAAGAAGCCGCATGGAACGGCGGCGACGCGCCGGCGGCCGACCGGGCCGACGAGCGGGGCGCTGTGCTGGACCGGCTGCTGACGGCACGCGCCGCACGGGTGCGCGCGGCGGGAATGACCGCGTTGCGGCGGACCGGGCGGCACGGTGAGGCACGGATGTTCCTCGCCGACCGCTCCCCCTCGTACGGGCCTGCGCGCGCTATGTGCTGCGGCAGGGCGGCGTCGAACCGCTCCCCGTCTACCGGGAGCTGTGCGCCGAACCGGCCGTGCATCCGGCGGCGGCCGCCGGACTCGGCGAGTGCGGCGAACGCACGACGGACACGCGAACGCTGTGGCTCCTGACCGAACACCCGCTGCCCGCCGTACGCCTGAACGCGATCACCGGACTGCGCGCACTGGACGAGGCGGTACGCGAGCGGCTGACGCCGTTGCTGGACGACCCGAGCCCGGCCGTGGTGCGGGCGGCGACCCGGGCCCTGCTGCCGGAGGCCGCCGGGATTCCGGAGCCCCTGCTGCGCGAGCGGTCCGCGCCGGACCGGCCGCGCGCGGTGCGGGTGTCGGCCGAACGGCTGCTGCGGGCGGCGGAGCGGCACCGCAGGCCGACGCCCGGATACTGAAATGCCCTGCTCACCGGCCCCATCGGAGAGGGATAATCACCTCATGGGAAAAACGCATGAGCGCATCGAAGGACGACTCAGAACCTTCATCGAGGAACAGCACATCTTCTTCACGGCCACCGCCCCGCTGGACTCCGACGGCACCGTGAACCTCTCCCCCAAGGGCCTCACCGGTTCCTTCACCGTCCTCGACGAGCGGACCGTCGCCTATCTGGACTTCGCCGGGAGCAACGCCGAGACCGTCGCCCACCTCCGCGAGAACGGACGCATCACCCTGATGTGGTGCGCTTTCCAGGGCCCGCCGAACATCGTGCGGGTACACGGCCGCGGTGAGCCGGTCTTCCGCGACGACCCCCGTTTCCCCGGGCTCCTCGACCGTTTCCCCGGCGTCGATCCCGCCCCGCACGGGTTGCGCGCGATCATCGTGGTGACCGCCGAACTGATCCGTGACACCTGCGGGTTCGGCGTGCCGTTCCTGAGCTACGACGAGGACCGCACGCTGCACGCGGACCGGTTCGAGCGCGACGACGACGAGAGCCTCAGCGCCTACTTCGCGAAGAAGCCGGACATCGCGACGAGCATCGACGGTCTGCCGGGCCTGCCGCTCCCGCTTCCGCCCCTGCCGGCCGCGCTTCCGGAGTGAGCCGCTGGGCCGTACGGAGCAGGTCCGGTGGGGCGTGTCCGCCGGCCGCCGTACGGTCCGGAACATGCGCAGATCACTGGTGACCGCCGCCGTACTCCTCGCCCTGGCCGGCTCCCTCGGGGCCGGGCCCGGCGGAGCCGATGGCCCTCCCCTGCCGTACCGGCTGGCGGACACGGGCGGCGGCTCCCAGCTGATCACCGCCGAGGCCCCGGACAGCGGCTCCACGACAGGCACGGTGACCTGGTGGGAGCGGCGCGGGGTCCGGTGGGTGGAGGCCGGGTCCGCACCCGCGCGGTTCGGGGCGAACGGGCTGGCCGATGGCGCCACCCGCGAGCAGGGCACGAGCACCACGCCGACCGGGCTGTACGACCTGCCGTACGCCTTCGGCATCCAGGACGCCCCGGCCGGCACGATGTACCCGTACCGCGAGGTGGCGGAGGACTCCTGGTGGTGCCAGGACAACGCCTCGCGCGCGTACAACCGTTGGGTGGAACCACGTCCGGCTGACTGCCGGGCGGCGGAGGCCGAGCACCTGGTCTCCTACGGCACGCAGTACGCCCGGGCGCTGGTGATCGGCTTCAACTACGACCGTCCCGTACGCGGCCGGGGCGCGGGGATCTTCCTGCATGTGAACGGACGCGGGGCGACGGCCGGCTGTGTCTCGGTCCCGGCGGACGCGATGGCGGAGATCCTCGCCTGGGCGGACCCGGAGCGCGAACCGCACATCGCGGTCGGGACCGGTTCGGGCCCGACCGCGATCACGCGCTACTAGGGAGTGTCCGGCGGGTCGGGGCCGGACAGGCCGCGACGTCCGGTGCGGTGCATCGCAATGCGCCGCACCAGGCGCCGCGGACCTGGCCGGGATCGGCCGGACACGCCCTGGCGGCGCGTGCCACCGAAAGATTCAGCGGTCGTTCTGAGCGAGCCTCAGCAGATGGTCGGCGAGCGCCTGACCGCCGTTCGGGTCGCGGCTGATGAGCATCAGCGTGTCGTCACCCGCGATGGTGCCGAGGATGTCGTGCAGTTCGGCCTGGTCGATGGCCGAGGCGAGGAACTGGGCCGCGCCCGGCGGGGTGCGCAGCACCACGAGGTTGGCCGAGGCCTCCGCCGAGATGAGCAGTTCGGCCGAGAGCCGGCGCATCCGCTCCTCCTTGGCCGAGCCGCCCAGCGGCGCCTGCGGGGTGCGGAATCCGCCCTCGCTGGGCACCGCGTAGATCAGCTCGCCGCCGGTGTTACGGATCTTCACCGCGCCCAGCTCGTCGAGGTCACGGGAGAGCGTCGCCTGGGTGACGCTCAGCCCGTCGTCGGCGAGGAGCTTGGCCAGCTGGCTCTGCGAGCGGACCGGCTGCCGGTTCAGGATGTCCACGATCCGGCGGTGGCGGGCGGTGCGGGTCTGCGGCACGGACGGCCCGCCGTGCTCGGTTTCCTGCGCCTCGGTCATCGTCGTCGCCTCATTCTCCGGATGGTCATGCTCCGGATCGTCCGTCCCCGTGTGCCGCGTCGAGAGCGCTCGGCAGGATCTCCAGGAACGCGTCCACCTCCGCGTCACCGATGATCAGCGGCGGCATGAGCCGTACGACATCGGGGGCGGGCGCGTTCACCAGGAGGCCGGCTCCCTGGGCCGCCTGCTGCACCTGCGGTGCGAGGGGTCCGGTGAGCACGATACCCAGCAGCAGGCCACTGCCGCGGACATGGGAGACCAGCGGATGCCCCAGCGCCCCCACGCCGTCGCGGATCCTCTCCCCGAGCCGCTTGACGTTGTCGAGCGCGCCGTCGGCCGCGAGGGTGTCGATCACGGCGAGTCCGGCGGCGCAGGCGACCGGGTTGCCGCCGAAGGTGGTGCCGTGGTGACCCGGCTTCAGCAGGTCGGCGGCCGGGCCGAAGGCAACGGTCGCGCCGATCGGCAGACCGCCGCCGAGGCCCTTGGCCAGAGTGACGAGGTCGGGCTCGACGCCTTGGTGGGCCTGGTGCTCGAACCACTGGCCGCAGCGGCCGATGCCGGTCTGGACCTCGTCCAGGACGAGCAGGGCGCCGGTCGCCCGAGTGATCTCCCGGGCGGCTTCCAGATAGCCCTTGGGCGGCACGACGACACCGTTCTCGCCCTGGATCGGCTCGATGACGACCAGCGCGGTGTAGGTGGTCACCGCGGCCCGCAGCGCGTCCACGTCCCCGTACGGCACATGCGTGACATCGCCGGGCAGCGGCCGGAACGGCTCCTGCTTCCCCGGCTGACCGGTGAGGGCGAGCGCGCCCATCGTCCGGCCGTGGAAGCCGCCGTCGGTGGCGACCATGTGGGTGCGCCCGGTGAGCCGGCCGATCTTGAAGGCCGCCTCGTTGGCCTCCGCGCCGGAATTGGCGAAGAAGACCCGGCCGCGGCGGCCGAAGAGCTGGAGCAGCCGCTCGGCGAGCGCGACGGGCGGCTCGGAGATGAACAGGTTCGATACATGGCCGAGGGAGGCGATCTGTGTGGAGACGGCCTCGACGACGGCGGGGTGGGCGTGGCCGAGTGCGTTGACCGCGATGCCGCCGACGAAGTCGAGGTAGCGGTTGCCGTCCTCGTCCCAGACATGCGCCCCTTCGCCGTGGACGAGCGGCAGGCGGGGCGTGCCGTAGTTGTCCATCAGCGCGCCCTGCCACCGCGAGGTGAGTCCGGTGCCGGTCATGATGCCCCCTGCTGCTGGTGTCCGTCGGCGGCCTGTACGTCGATGGGGGCGTCCGGCACGACCATCGTGCCGATGCCCTCGTCGGTGAAGATCTCCAGCAGGATCGAGTGCTGGACCCGGCCGTCGATGACGCGGGCGGTCTCGACGCCGTTGCGCACGGCGTGCAGGCAGCCCTGCATCTTGGGGACCATGCCGCTGGACAGCTCGGGCAGCAGCTTCTCCAGCTGGCTCGCGGTGAGCCGGCTGATGACGTCGTCGCTGTTGGGCCAGTCCTCGTACAGCCCCTCGACATCGGTGAGGACCATCAGCGTCTCGGCGTTCAGGGCGGCGGCGAGCGCGGCGGCCGCGGTGTCGGCGTTGACGTTGTAGACGTGGTGGTCGTCGGCGGAGCGGGCGATGGAGGAGACGACCGGGATGCGGCCGTCGTCCAGCAGCGCCTGGATGGCCCCGGTGTCGATGGCGGTGATCTCGCCGACCCGGCCGATGTCGACGAGCTCGCCGTCGATGGTGGGCCGGTGCTGGGTGGCGGTGATGGTGTGGGCGTCCTCGCCGGTCATGCCGACGGCGAGCGGGCCGTGCTGGTTGAGGAGGCCGACGAGCTCGCGCTGGACCTGTCCGGCGAGCACCATCCGGACGACGTCCATCGCCTCGGGAGTGGTGACCCGCAGCCCGGCCTTGAACTCGCTGACCAGGCCCTGCTTGTCGAGCTGGGCGCTGATCTGGGGGCCCCCGCCGTGCACGACGACGGGCTTGAGGCCGGCGTGCCGCAGGAAGACGACGTCCTGGGCGAAGGCGGCCTTCAGCTCCTCGTCGATCATGGCGTTGCCGCCGAACTTGATGACGACGGTCCTGCCGTGGTGCCGGGTCAGCCAGGGCAGCGCCTCGATGAGGATCTGCGCCTTCGGGAGTGCGGTGTGCTTCCGCGCGGCGCTCATGAGCTGTACGCGCTGTTCTCGTGGACGTAGTCCGCGGTGAGGTCGTTGGCCCAGATGACGGCCGACTCGGTGCCCGCGGCCAGGTCGGCGGTGACCTTGACTTCCCGGTAGCGCATGTCGACGAGGTCGCGGTCCTCGCCCACTTGGCCGCTCTTGCAGACCCAGACGTCGTTGATGGCGACGTTGAGCCGGTCCGGCTCGAAGGCGGCCTTCGTGGTGCCGATGGCGGAGAGGACACGGCCCCAGTTGGGGTCCTCGCCGTGGATCGCGCACTTGAGGAGGTTGTTGCGGGCGATGGACCGGCCGACCTCGACGGCGTCGTCCTCGGTGGCCGCGTTGATCACCTCGATCCGGATGTCCTTGGACGCGCCTTCGGCGTCGCCGATGAGCTGCCGGGCGAGGTCCGCGCAGACCGTCCGTACGGCTTCGGCGAACTCGGCCTGTTCCGGGGAGATACCACTGGCGCCGGAGGCGAGCAGCAGCACGGTGTCGTTGGTGGACATGCAGCCGTCGGAGTCGACCCGGTCGAAGGTGGTGCGGGTGGCCTCGCGCAGTGCGGCGTCCAGCTGCTGTGCGGGGACGTCGGCGTCGGTGGTGAGGACGACGAGCATGGTGGCCAGGCCCGGGGCGAGCATGCCCGCGCCCTTGGCCATGCCGCCGACGGTCCAGCCCTCGCCGCCCGCGACGGCCGTCTTGTGCACGGTGTCGGTGGTCTTGATGGCGATGGCGGCCTTCTCACCGCCGTGCTCGCTGAGGGCTGCGGCGGCCTGCTCGATGCCGGGGAGCAGTTTGTCCATGGGAAGCAGGAGACCGATGAGCCCGGTGGAGGCGACGGCGATCTCGCCGGCGCTGTGGCCGTCGAGCACCTCGGCGGCCTTCTCGGCGGTGGCGTGGGTGTCCTGGAAGCCCTTGGGCCCCGTACAGGCGTTGGCGCCACCGGAGTTGAGGACGACGGCGGTGACCTCACCGCCCTTGAGGACCTGCTCCGACCAGAGCACCGGGGCGGCCTTGACACGGTTGGAGGTGAAGACGCCCGCGGCGGCGCGGCGCGGCCCGTTGTTGACCACGAGGGCCAGGTCCGGGTTCCCGCTGTCCTTGATTCCCGCGGCGATGCCCGCCGCCGAGAACCCCTGTGCTGCCGTGACGCTCACGGTGCCACTCCGATCGTCGAAAGACCTGTGTCCTCGGGAAGTCCGAGGGCGATGTTCATGCTCTGCAGGGCACCGCCCGCGGTGCCCTTGGCGAGATTGTCGATGGCGCAGATGACCACGATCCGTCCGGCGGCCTCGTCGTGGGCGACCTGGACCTGTACGGCGTTGGAGCCGTACACCGCGGCGGTGGCGGGCCACTGCCCCTCGGGCAGGAGGTCCACGAACGGCTCGTCCGCGAACGCCTTCCCGTACACCGCGCGCAGGCTCTGAGCGCTCACGCCGGGCTTCGCCTTCGCGCTGCACGTGGCGAGGATGCCGCGTGGCATGGGCGCGAGGGTGGGCGTGAAAGAGACGGTGACCGGCTCGCCGGCGGCGGCGCTGAGGTTCTGGATCATCTCGGGCGTGTGACGGTGCCCGCCGCCGACGCCGTACGGGGTCATGTTGCCCATCACCTCGGAGCCGAGCAGATGCGGCTTGACCGCTTTGCCCGCACCGGAGGTGCCCGACGCGGCGACGATCACGGCTTCCGGCTCGGCGAGGGAGGCCGCGTACGCGGGGAAGAGCGCGAGGGACACGGCGGTCGGGTAGCACCCGGGCACCGCGATCCGCCGCGACCCGGCGAGCGCGGCCCGTCCGCCCGGCAGCTCCGGCAGCCCGTAGGGCCAGGTCCCGGCGTGCGGGGACCCGTAGAACGTCTCCCAGTCACCGGCGTCCTTCAGTCGGAAGTCAGCCCCCATGTCGACGACGAGGACCTGCTCCCCGAGCTGCTCGGCGACGGCGGCGGACTGCCCGTGCGGGAGCGCCAGGAAGACGACGTCGTGCCCGGCGAGGACCTCGGCGGTGGTGGGCTCCAGCACACGGTCGGCCAGGGGC
This sequence comes from Streptomyces sp. SM11, assembly GCF_002910905.1. Lineage (GTDB taxonomy): Bacteria > Actinomycetota > Actinomycetes > Streptomycetales > Streptomycetaceae > Streptomyces. The sequence continues at coordinate 70,683 of NZ_NEUE01000300.1, forward strand.
CGCAGATGCGGCTGGAGTGATCCGAGGGCCTGCCCGGCGTTGGAGTGCCCGGCGAGGGCGCCGATCTCGACCTCCGGGTGTGCCAGCAGAAGGCGGAGCAGCTCCCCGCCAGCGTATCCGCTCGCCCCTGCCACTGCTGCTCGTACCACCATCGGTAACCCTCCTGATCGATGGCATGACTATACGCAATGACGCAGTTTTATGCAAAACTCCTTACCGGGACGGTCGGAGCGGCACCGAGACCGAGCGTCCGAGTTGGCCCTTTGGTGCTTGAGCTGGCCCGTCGGAGCGCCGGTGTCGGCCCGCAGTCGAGGACCTCGTTCAAGGCCGCTGCGGTGACCGGCCCCGGAGCGGGACCTTGAAGGACATCCGTGACCTCGGTGATCGCACCGCTATGGCCGCCCATCAACACAAGTACGGCATCCTCGCCGAGGGCAGCCTGGGCGGCTAACCTCTCCGCTGGGGCCCGCCACGGAGCCGCCGTCACCGCCGACGACGCCTTCACCACCTGCTACGGCGTGCCGGCCCGGGTGTCTACGTCGGTGCCCTGACCATCGCGCCCCTGATCGCCCGCGGCGAGGTGTCCGCCGCGGCTCAGGCCGCCTTCGAGTCGGCCGACGGTCCGCAGTTCAAGGTCGTCGACCCGGACGACCTCGCAACGGACTACTGGAGCATGTACACCAGGCGCGACCGCGTCGAGCAGTTCCACCCCGCGACGGTGACTCCGCAAGCCGCCGCGTAGCGCCCGCGACGCCGAGCAGAAAACAGCCTCATCATTGGTGGGACTGAGCGTTCCACGGCGCCGACCGACGACTGTGGTGCCCAACCGTGAAGCTGATCAGCAGAGCGGGGGGCGCTTCGTCCTCCAAGATCTCGACCAGCGAGTCGAAGGCCGTCGGAGCCTCGCCGTTGCGCTTGGGGCTGAGTCCCGGTTCCGTGTCGGCCTGCCTTGACCAGCGGGTTCGCCTGGCTGAAAGTGGATCTCCTGATCGACTGGGGCGGGAAACATGACACTTGACGAATACGCCGACCGCTGCGAGGAGCTCTTCGCAGTGGGCGGGTTCACGGAGGTCCGGAAGGTGGCGGAGTCCGGTCTGGAGGAGCTCGGACCCGATCCGGTGCTCTACCGGTGGCTCGGCCTCGCGCACGCGGCGGAGGACGAGGACGACCACGACGCCGACGCGGAGCAGGCCTACGAGACCGGGCTCGCACAGTGGCCGGACGACCTCGGACTGCTCGTCTCCTACCTGGAGTTGTGTCTGCGGGCCGACACGTGGACGTACCCCGGGCGCGCCACTCGGGTGAAACGGCTCAAGGAGCGGATCGCGGGGCTGGCGCCCGCGGGATCACCCGAGGCTGCACGGGTGGAGGCCGCGCTCGGCTGGGCCGGGCGGGGCTACTGGCAGGACGTACGGGAGAGGACGGCCGCCGCGAGGACAGATCGAGCAGCCCTGACGTCCCACAGTGCTGATGTCGCTGAAGCGCTGGAGCAGGGCGGCCAGGCGCCCGCCCACCCGGAGGATCTGCGGGCCGCCGAGGTCGCGGCCGCCCTGGAGTTGCTGGCCGGTCCGTGGCGGGCCCCGTTCCGGCTGATGGTCCGCCACCGGGCGGCCGCGTACGTCACTGCTTTTGTGCTGGTCCTCGCCACCAACAAGGCACTGGTGCTGAGCGGGGCTGTTTCCTACAGTGTGTGGGGCTGGATCTGGTTCGTGCCCCTCCTGCTGGCCGAATCGAAGCTCAGGCAGGCCCGGCGGCTGGCCCGGCAGCGAGTGATCGCCGCGATGGAGGCCCGGCACGCCGATGCCGCCGCGGCCGGCTGAGGGCTGCCCCGTAGTCCCTGGCGGGCACACGACGACAGCCCTCGGGTTCCCACAACGGGTCGAGCATGGCGGCCGCGACGGCCGGTGCCGGGTGCCCTCGCAGCGCGAAGCGCCTTCGCCACGCGGTCCGCCGAAGAGCAGGAGCCCATGACCCGCGCCGCCCTGATCTCCGTCACCGCTGAGACGGCCCGGACGCACCCGCACACTCCGGACCTTCTGGCGCCGACGCGGGGCCCGCGCTGCTGATCGACGTTCGGCCGGCGTGGCCGGTCGAGGGCCGGCATGAGAGGTCAGGCCGTGAGCAGGGCTTCCGACTCGCCCCTGGGATCCGGAGTACTCAGTGCGGCGAGATAGCGCTCGGCGTCGAGGGCTGCCGAGGCACCGCTGCCGGCGGCGGTGACGGCCTGCCGGTAGGTGTGGTCGACGACGTCGCCCGCGCCGAAGACGCCCGGGATGTTCGTGCGGGTCGAAGGTGAGGCCACCTGGAGGTATCCGGAATCGTCCAGGTCGAGCCGGCCTCGGAAGAGTTCGGTTCGTGGGTCGTGGCCGATCGCGATGAACAGCCCGGTGACAGCGAGCTCGCGGACGGCTCCGGTGAAGACGTCCCGCAGTACGACGCCGCCGAGCATGGGGCCGTCCTTCCTGAGGGCGGCGACTTCGGTGTCGAAGGCGAAGGAGATCTTGTCGTCGCCGAAGGCCCGGTCCTGCATCACTTTGGACGCACGGAGAGCCGAGCGGCGGTGGACGACGGTCACCGACTTGGCGAAACGGGTGAGGAAGGTGGCCTCCTCCATAGCGGTGTCGCCGCCGCCGACCACAACGATGTCGCGGCCCCTGAAGAAGAAGCCGTCGCATGTCGCGCACCAGGACACCCCGCGTCCGGAGAGTTCCTCCTCGCCGGGGATGCCGAGCTTTCGGTAGCCGGAGCCGGTCGCGATGATCACCGTTCGCGCCCGGTGGACGGTGCCGGACGCGTCGGTGAGGAACTTGACCGGGCCGGCGAGGTCGACGAAGGTGATGTCGTCGTCGATCATCTCCGCGCCGAACCTCTCGGCCTGGGCCCGCATCCGGTTCATCAGATCGGGGCCGTCGACACCGCCGGGGAAACCGGGGAAGTTCTCCACCTCGGTCGTGGTCGTCAGGGAGCCGCCGACAAAGACGCTGCTGCCGAACAGCAGGGGCTTCAGCTGGGCGCGGGCGGCGTAGAGAGCGGCGGTGTATCCGGCGGGGCCGGAGCCGATGATGACGACATCGCGTATCGCGCTCACGCCGTGGCCTCCGGCGCGATCTCCGCGATCAGATCCTCGACGAGGGTCTTGATCTCGTCGCGGATCGGGCGGACGGCGGCCACGCCCTGGCCGGCGGGGTCCTCCAGCTTCCAGTCGAGGTAGCGCTTGCCGGGGAAGACGGGGCAGGTGTCGCCGCAGCCCATGGTGATGCAGACGTCGGACTCGCGGACCGCGTCGACCGTGAGGACCTTCGGCGTCTCGGCGGAGATGTCGATCCCCGCCTCGGCCATCGCCTCGACGGCGGCGGGGTTGACGGCGTCGCCGGGATTCGAGCCCGCGGAGCGGACCTCGACGCGGCCCCCGGCCAGGTGGGTCAGCCAGGCGGCGGCCATCTGGGAGCGGCCGGCGTTGTGGACGCAGACGAACAGGACGGACGGCTTGTCGGCCATGGTGATCGTTCTCCTGTCGCGGCGGAGCTCGACTCCGCCAGTAACTTCAGCCCCCGCTGGTATCAGCGAGCGGTGATGTGAGAGTATCAGCGCATGATGACTTCAGTCGACACTGACGTGATTCGGGTTCTGGGTGACCCGCTGCGCATGCAGGTGGTCACCCTGCTGGCCCAGGAGACGCTCTGCATGTCGCATCTGGTCGAGGAGACCGGTGCGAAGCAGACGAATCTGTCCAACCACATGAAGGTCCTGCGTGAGGCGGGGCTGGTGGAGACCGAGCCGTGCGGCCGGTTCACCTACTTCAAGCTGCGCCCCGAGCTTCTGGCCTCCGTGTCCGCGCAGTTCGCTGAGCTCGCCGAGTCCGCCCGCACCGCCGCCGAGAACAAGAGGGCCTGTCCGTGACCTCCACCGAGCCCACCGCCACCCGCACCGCCCCGCACGCCGGGGGCGACGACTCGATCGTCAAGAAGCTCTCCACCCTCGACCGCTACCTCGCCGTGTGGATCCTGCTCGCCATGGCCGTCGGCCTGGGGCTGGGCCGCATCGTTCCGGGGATGAACGACGCGCTCGCGAAGATCGAGGTCGGCGGCATCTCGCTGCCGATCGCCCTGGGTCTGCTGGTGATGATGTATCCGGTGCTGGCCAAGGTCCGCTACGACCGGCTCGACACGGTCACCGGCGACCGCAAGCTGATGGTGTCCTCGCTGGTCATCAACTGGCTCGTCGGCCCGGCGGTCATGTTCGCCCTGGCGTGGATCTTCCTGCCGGACCTGCCCGAGTACCGCACCGGCCTGATCATCGTGGGCCTCGCCCGCTGCATCGCCATGGTCATCATCTGGAACGACCTCGCCTGCGGCGACCGGGAGGCCGCAGCCGTCCTCGTCGCCCTGAACTCGGTCTTCCAGGTCCTGGTCTTCGGCGTGCTGGGCTGGTTCTACCTCGACCTGCTGCCCCAGTGGCTCGGCCTCGGCGACGGACAAGGACTGGACGTACCCGTCTGGCACATCGCCCTGAACGTCGTCGTCTTCCTCGGTGTGCCCCTGCTCGCAGGGTTCCTCACCCGCCGCATCGGCGAGAAGAAGATGGGCCGCGAATCCTACGAGCAGAAGTTCCTGCCGAAGATCGGCCCCTGGGCCCTGTACGGCCTGCTGTTCACGATCGTCATCCTCTTCGCCCTCCAGGGGAAGACGATCACCTCGCAGCCTCTCGACGTCGTACGGATCGCCCTGCCGCTTCTCGTCTACTTCGCGATCATGTTCTTCGGGTCCTTCCTCCTCGGCAAGAGCCTCGGCCTCGCCTACGACCGTACGAGCACCCTCGCGTTCACCGCGGCCGGCAACAACTTCGAACTCGCCATCGCCGTCGCCATCGCCACCTTCGGCGTCACCTCCGGACAGGCCCTCTCCGGAGTCGTCGGGCCGCTCATCGAGGTCCCCGTGCTGATCGGCCTCGTCTACGTCGCCCTCGCCTGGCGCAAGAAGTTCGCCCCCGACGCCGTCACCACGCCCGGGAGGGAAAGCTGATGCACTGCCTGGAATGCCACGCCGAAGGAAGGGGCAGCAACGCTGTCGGCGTATGCCACACCTGCGGGGCCGCGGTCCGCGCACAGCACGTCCGCACGGTGACCCGAAGCGTGCGTCACGGCAGCCACATCGGCACCCCCGGCGAACACCAGGAGCGCACCCCGCGGTGCCCGGTCCGCGCCGAAGCCCACAGCCCGGCCGTAGCGGAACGCACCCGGTGACCACCACCGATGTCGTCGTGATCGGCGGCGGGCAGGCAGGGCTCGCCGCCGGATACCACCTGCGCCGCCAGAACCTCGACTTCGTCGTCCTCGACGCCCAGAGCACCGCGGGCGGCGCCTGGCAGCACACCTGGAACTCCCTGCGCCTGTTCTCCCCGGCAGCCTTCTCCTCGCTGCCGGGGCGACTCATGCCGCCGGAGCCCGGCCAGGAGTACCCCGGTGCCGCCCATGTGGTCGGCTACCTGAGCGACTACGAGCAGCGCTACGGCCTGCCGGTCCACCGCCCGGTCACGGTCCGCTCGGTTCACCGCGACGGGACACGGCTTCGGGCGGAGACGGACGCCGGGCACTGGTCGGCGCGGGCGGTGGTCTCGGCGACCGGCACCTGGTGGCGCCCCTTCCTGCCCGCCGTCCCCGGCCAGGAGACGTTCACCGGGCGCCAGTTGCACACCACCGGCTACCGGCGGCCCTCCGACTTCGCCGGACAGCACGTCGTCGTGGTCGGCGGCGGCAACTCCGGCGCCCAGATCACCGCGGACCTCTCCGGACACGGCGGCATCGACCTGACGTGGGTCACCCAGCGCCCGCCCCGCCTCCTCGCCGACGACATCGACGGCCGCGCCCTGTTCGACGCCGCGACCGCCCGGCGCCGTGCCCTGGACGAAGGGCTCACCGACACCGGCGGTGTCGCCTCACTGGGCGACATCGTCGCCGTCCCGCCGGTCCGCACCGCACGGGACGCCGGCCTGCTCAAGGCCCAGCCGATGTTCACCGCCCTCACCGAGGACGGTGTGGAGTGGCCGGACGGAACACGGGCCCGGGCGGCGTCGGTGATCTGGTGCACCGGCTTCCGCCCCGCCCTCTCCCACCTGGCCCCGCTGGGCCTTCGAGGCCGGCGCGGCCACATCGCCACCCGTGGAACCCGGGCCACCGACGAACCGCGCCTGCACCTCCTGGGCTACGGCGACTGGACCGGGCCCGCCTCGGCCACACTGATCGGCGTCGGCCGCCCCGCCCGCGACGCCGCCCGCGAGATCGCCGCCCTGCTGGGCTGACGGCCGGTTCGGGGGTGCCCGACGGCCGCGCTGTCCACCCGGCGCGCCAGGACGGCTCAGTACCGGGCACCGCCGAACCGTTCCCGAGGTGAGCACCTGGTTGACCAGGCCGGCCAAGTACGGCGCCGAGTCCCAGCAGACGTTCCGTCGGCGCGGCCCCGCACAGGGCCGCGCCGACGGCGTACAGGGCGCCGGTACGTCAGAAGAATCAGAAGAAGAGGACCGAACGCACCTTCAGCCGCTCCGAGGCCCCGCCGGTGCGCGGGCGGAGAGGGAAGGAGTCACCCTCGCAGTCGGTGCCGGTGAAGACCTGCGCCCAGGCGTCCGTGCGGTTCTTCGGGGAGTGTCCGGGCTCGGGGTTCTCCTGGCCGACGCCCGGAAGGTCGATGCACCGGCCGCTCGGCGGGCTGTTCAGGAAGCCGGTCGCCTCGTATCCCTCGACGGTCACGTAGTCGTAGCGGAACTGCCCCTCGGCGGCCGAGGCGGAGGAGGGGACGGCGGCGAGAAGCAGCGCGGCACCGAGTACGGCGGGGAGGGCGGAGCGAAAGCGCATGGGTGAAATCCTTCTGGTGGTGGAGGTGTCGCCGTGGCCCTCTCTTCCCGGCAGGCAGGACCGGTCGCGGGTGGGGGCCACACACGGGTACGTGTTTCCGCAGGCGCACTGACGCACGGGCCACCGAAGCGACCGCGCAGTAACCGCGCAGTGACTTTGCGTACGCATGGTGACACACAAAGCGACCGGCCATGATCCACAGCCGGGCGGGGCAGGGTGGGGCGGTCGCGACCCGGTCCCGTGAGCTCCCGCACGCGGCCCGGTCACAGCAGGCCACAGCCCCCGCGCGACTGCGGCCGGTGCTCGCGCTGAACACGCTGCGCGGCCCGGTCGTCCGGCCCCTGCCCCTGCTCGTCGCAGCCGTGGCGGACCGCCTCACCGGCTACCACCCCGACACCCCGGAGCCCCCGGAACGCGGATCGTGGCCCCGCACTCTCGTCGCTACGGCACGTTGAACCGTACGAGCGTCTCGGCGGCCGGCGTGCCGCTGCGCCGCGCGTACGTCATCCGCTCGCGCGCCTCTCGCAGCCCTCGGGGACGGTATCCGGGGCCGCCGCAGCAGCTCTTGTGAAACCCCACGCCTGCGTTCAGCAGCACAGCGAGGGCCCGCCGTGCCGCGACGTCCCGCCGCCGCGGTGCCGCGAACGCCGATCCCGCGTGGATCATCGGCTCCGCACAGTGCGGACAGCTCCGCTGCCTCGCCCTGTCGTGGGGCTGCTTGAACGAGACCCGGCAGGAGAGGCAGACGTACGAGGTCTTCCCATGGCTCACCGGGCTCAGCCTGGAGATCGCACCGGGAGACAGCCACCGACTTGTTCGGCTCCCGTCAGACAACCGTATCGACGCGGCGGGCCCGGCACCCCGGCTGGAACCTCGGCTCGCGGCGTGCGGACGGCACCGCGCCCGGCGCCTCGGTGCAGGGTCTGGCCGGCTCGCCGGGCTGGATCGGCTTCGGAGGCAACGGCGGCGACGAGTTCGCGGTCGATCTGACTCCCGGACCGGCCGGACATCTCGGCCAGATCATCCTGGTCGATCACGAACAGAGCCTCGGTGCCGAACTCGTGGCCGACTCCCTCACCGATGTCGTTCTGGGCCGGGTGCGGAAGGAACGCGGGGGCCTCCACACGGACCGCCCTCCGGCCGTGGCCGGGGTCGGCGCCGGACGCCTTGAGTCCGTCCGGGCCGCCGCCCATCCCGCCCTGGAAGTTCTGTCCATCGATGTCCGGGACGGCACACCGTTCACGCTCGCGCCGGTCGTCGGGCTGCCCCGGCTGCGTACGCTCACCGCCACGCCCGGCGCACTGGCCGATCCCCTGGAGGTCGCCGCGCTCACCGGACTGGAGTTCCTGGAACTCGGCGCGCGGGAATGGCGCGCCCTCCTGGACGCGGGAACCGTTCCGCGCACCCTCAAGGCCGCGGCCATCAGCGTCCGGGACCAGGACCACCTGCCCGTCGTGGCCATCGCCAACGAGATCCTCGCCCTGTACGGTCGGCCACCGGTCCCACAGACACCTCTCGACGGAGACCTCGGCCCCGCGAGCTGACCCGCCCGGAGGCGATACTGGCCGTAGCAGTCCGCCTCGCCTCCGAACCGGCTCCCGGCCGGGGCGGTCCGGTTGGGCCCGCCTTTGTCGATGCCTCCGAGGGGAGCCGTTCATGACCACGGCGAAAGACCTGTTCATCATCGCCATAGATCCAGTACCGGAGCACACCGTGGGGCAGGGCGACCTGTCGCTCGCACTCGCGGGAGCCGAGCTGCTCGATCTCGTCGGTACGGGAGCCATCACCGTGGACGGCGACCTCATCGTGCCGAGCGGGTCGTCGGTGCCGGACGACCGGCTGCTCGGCGAGGCCGCCGCGCTGGTCACCCGGCGACCGCCCCACGAGCGGATCGAGGACTGGCTGTGGCGCCGCGGCCGGGACCTCTCGGCCACCTACCAGGACGCTCTGGAGGAGGACGGCGAACTCACGCAGAAGAGAAGCGGCCGGTTGCCGTTCGGCCCGAAACGCGTGGAGCTGGTCGATACGCCCGGCCGCCGCCGGGCCGTCGGCCGCCGGGAGGAGGGGGAACCCGTCCTGGCCGCCCTCGCATCGGCCGTGGGTATCGACGGCGGTCGGTCCGGCGACGACGAGCCCCGCCTGGACGACGAGACGGTGACGACCGTGGTCGCCACCGTCCATGAGGCGGTGATGGAGCTGGAGGCCGTACGCCAGCGGCGGACCATCGAGAACACGGCCTTCGCCAACGTCTGGCGCGGACCGTGAGCCGGATCCCCCCGACCGAGGCACGCGGCAGGGATGACCTTGACACGGTGACAAGCTCTTCGCTGCTTGCCGAGGAGGTGGTCCCGATGAACGTCCGGGACACGACACGGACACGGTGCGAGCGCTGCGGGGGCTTGAGGACGACCGCGCGTCGGTGCGGTTGCGAGCCGCTCTGGCGGTCGGCTCGACACCGGACCCGCGCTTCGTCGGCGCGCTCGTCGAGCGGTGCGCGGTCGAGCCCGAGTCCTTGCTGCACGACGAGGACCGTGCCGTCGCGCTGACCGCGGCGTACGTTCTTCAGCTGCGCGACGTGGGGTGACGGGCCTTGCCCGGGGTGTCGCCCACGGGGGCCGGTGCGGCGTGTGCCGTCGTGTCGGCCGCCTCCTCCGTCCGTGCCGGGGGCCGCGCCGGATCCCGTGACGCGAGGCCGGTCGGTGGCCGGTCCAGGAGCAGCGGAACGGCCAGGGCGGGCAGCAGCCAGACGAACACGATGAGGCGGTAGCCGAGGAGCTGGTCCAGGTTCGGGTGGCCCGCCTGGTTGAGGAGGCCTGCCGCCCCTGCCGCCAGGGCGACGGGCAGTACCACGGAGCGCCGTCTCAGCAGCGCCCGGGCCGAGAGCGCGAGCAGGACGGGAAGGACCGGGTAGGTGGCCTGGCGCCTGAGCCACGCCGTCCAGAAGACCCGCTCCTGGGCGAAGAACTCGGGCCACGGGTCGGGCCGGTCGGGGCGCTGGTAGTGGTGGGTCAGCAGGTCCTGGGCGCTGTCCTGGCCCATGGGCCAGGACAGGAGATGCGCCCCGGCGTAGATGAGCGCCGCCAGCGCACCGCACAGTCCGGCCGCCCGGAGTACGGGGATGGACCGCCGCCCCTTCAGGCGGAGCCACCCGGACCAGGCCAGGAAGACGCCGGCGAGAGCGGCCGCCAGCAGCAGTGCCTGCGAGTAGCGGACGAGGAACATCAGGGCGAACCCGCCCGCGACGAGCACCGTGCCGGTACGGGGCCGGTCCCGCAGCAGCAGGACGCAGCCGAGGAAGACCGCCGTGCCGAGCGCCAGGGAGAGCCCGTCGCTCAGGGGGTTCATGGCGACGGTACCGGTGGGCAGGGCGAGGTACAGGGCCTGCCCGGCCAGCCCTGCGCGCCGGGAAGCGCCCGCGACACGGAGGGTGAGCAGGACGCAGACGCTTCCGGCCAGCGCGACGACGAGCCCGGCTAGCCAGAGGCCCCAGGTGGGACCGAAGGCGGTCACGAAGGGAACCAGGAACAGCGGATAGCCGGGCCTGGCCTCGAAGATGGCCATGAACCGCTGGTTGGCGAACGGGGCGGTCATCCCCGAGGTGTTGCCGTGGCGGGACCAGTACGCGACCGAGCCGTTCAGCCGGCGCACGCACTGTTCCTCCGATTCGCCCGCGGCCTTCCTGCTGGTCCAGGGGATGGAGTCCAGGGGCGCCTGCTGCCCGCTGGCACAGGAGTAGCCGATGGCCAGCCGGCCCGCGTCCGGACGGCTCTCGCCACGGAGACTCAGGGCGTAGGAGAGGTAGTTCTTCGTATCGGGCGAGGCCCGTCCGGTGACCGCCGTCAGCTGGAGTCCGGCGAAGGCCACGGCGATGAGCAGCATCCCGATGAGGCCGAGGTGCTGGGTTCTGCGGATGTTCGGCATCGGACGGACGCTCCCCTGCATACGGCGGTTGCCTCATCAACGAGAGAACCCCCGTGGGGTGGCGCTCCGGTTCGGCTCCGGAACACGGCACGTACGAGGCCGGGGCGGGCCCGGTGCGCTACCGGCCCTGCGGCTTCCCGCGCTTGCCGCTCCGGCCGCCGGCCCGGCCGCCCGACTGGGGCTTCCTGCCCGCCGCGGGCTTGTTCCGGGCACTGCCCGAACCGGCACCCGTACCGGCCCGCTTGCCCTTGGTCTTGTCCTTGGCCTTCGCCGCGCGTGGCGGGGTGGCCGCGCGGCCACGGGTGCTGTTGACGGTGCGGCCCCGGACGATCCCGATGAACTCCTCCACCAGGTCGGGGGTGACCTCCGCCTCGGGCCAGGACAGCGCGACACGCGACTCCGGGGCCCCCCGGACCGGTCGGTAGGTGAGGTCCTTGCGGTGGTGGAGGCGGGCCAGGGACTGCGGGACGAGCAGGACGCCCACGCCCGCCGCCACCAGCTCGATCGCGTCCGCCGTGGTCGCCGGGCGCTCGATGGCGGGGCGGCCGGGCAGGGTCTCCCAGTCGAGGAGGTCGTCCAGCGGGTGCAGCACGATCTCGTCGGCCAGCTCGGCGAGCGAGACCTCGTCCGCGGCGGTCGCGACATGATCCTTGGGGATCACGACGACGGTCGTCTCGGTATAGAGGGGGATCGCGCTCAGGACGTTCCGGTCGACGGGGAGCCGTACGAGACCGGCGTCGGCGCCGCCGCCCGCCAGCAGCTCCGGCGCCTCGGCTGCGGTGGCCTGGACGAGCTCCAGGGAGGTGCGGGGCAGCCGCTCGTGCCAGACCCTCACCCACTTGGTGGGCGTCACGCCGGGAACGTACGCGAGCCTGAAGGATGAGGGGATGTCCGAGCCTGTCACGGAACCAGGCTACCGGTCGGTGGTCGGAGGTATGTCCCATGGTCGATACCCTGGACCCATGACGTCGCACAAGACCGCCCAGACCATGAAGCCCGCCACGGCGGCGAAGAAGCTGGGTGTGTACCTCCAGGCCACCCCCGCCGTTTTCCAGGAGGGTGCCGTCTCCCGCACCGAGCTCAACGCCCTCCAGACCGACCCGCCCGCCTGGCTGGTGGAGCTGCGCAGCACCGGCCCGCACCCGCGGCCGGTCGTCGCCGCGAAGCTCGGCATCTCCATCGCGGGGCTCGCCCGCGGCGGGGTCACCGAGGCGCTCACCACCGAGCAGATCGACGCGCTGAAGGACGAGATGCCCGAGTGGCTCCGGAAGGAGCGCGCCACGCAGGCCGAGGTGCGCAAGGAGACCGCTCGTATCAAGGAGCGCAACGCCGAGCGGGCCGAGCGGGCCGCGCAGACCAACAACCAGCAGTCCGGCGACCAGTAGTCCGACGATCAGCAGCCCGGCGGTCGGAGCACCCGGGTTCCGCCGCGGGACCCGGGCCCGTCAGGGCCGGCGTCCCCGGCCCTGCGGAAACTCGCCCAGGCTGACCGCGCGATGAATCGTCGCGGCCAGTTCCCGCGCGTCCTCGGTGAACGTGTCCACCCGGATACTCCCCGCGCCGCGTAGTTCGATGGCGAAGCCGAAGCCCATTCCCCGGGCCTCGGCCATCGGGCGTCCGTCCCCTGCCGAAGCGGCCCCGACCCGCACGATGTCCGTCCAGGGAATCAGGGTGGCGGTGCCCGCGACCCGGTGGGTCAGCCCCCGCTCGTGGACGTCGAAGCACTGTTCCCGCGTGCGCAGGGCCTGCGTCAGACGCCACGCCCCGAGGCCAAGACCGACCAGCCCCACCCCGAGCAGCAGGCCCGCCAGCTCGGGCGCGCCGTCGGTGGTGCCGACGGAGGCGATGGTCACGGGCACGCCGAAGGCGAGGCCGACAGCGCCCACGACCAGCAGGATCCCGGCCAGCCGCAGGCGTCTGCTGCCGTCGGTGCGGTGCTCACGGACGAATCCGCCGAGCTCTCGTGCGGCTTCGGTGCGTCGCATCGCGTCCCCCCAGTCGTGAACACCTCAAATTCTGCCCGACCGCGGGGCGCGTGTCAGGAGAACGGCCGGGCGCATGCCACGGGCCCGCGGCCGGCCCGCCCCACCGACGCGCACATCGGTGGAACGGCCCTGCCGCGGGCCCGTCGGGCTGCCGGACCGGTCAGAGAGCGCCGGACTCGGCGATGGTCACCTTGGCGCGGGTCTTGCCGCTGGAGGAGCCCAGCGCCTCGATCTTGCGGACCAGGGCCATGCTGTCGTCGTCGGCGACCTCGCCGAAGACCACGTGCTTGCCGTCCAGCCACGGGGTGAGCACCGTGGTGACGAAGAACTGCGAACCGTTGGTGTTCGGTCCGGCGTTGGCCATCGAGAGCAGGCCGACACGGTCGTGCTTGAGCTTGAAGTTCTCGTCGGCGAACTTCTCGCCGTAGATGCTCTTGCCGCCGGTGCCGTCACCGCGGGTGAAGTCGCCGCCCTGGAGCATGAAGTCCGTGATGACGCGGTGGAAGGACGAGCCGGCGTAGCCGAAGCCCTTCTCGCCGGTGGCGAGCGCGCGGAAGTTCTCCGCCGTCTTGGGGACGACGTCGTCGAACAGGTTGAACGTGATCCGCCCTGCGGGCGCATCGTCGATGGTGATGTCGAAGTAGACCTTGGTTGTCATGGTGACATCCTCACATTCCTGGCAACCGCAGGTGAAACCCGGGTTGGGTCGGCACGTCGGACGTCCTGTTCCGCTCACCTCCCGGCGGTCTCCCCGTGGGCCGCGTAGACGGCGTTCACCAGGGCCGTCTTGCGCGGGTCGTCGGCGAGCCGGGGGCCCATCCGGTTCATGACGTATCCGAGGGCGATTCCGGCATCCGGGTCGGCCAGGCCGCAGGAACCGCCCGCGCCGTCGTGGCCGAGCGCGCGCGGGTCGGGACCGTACGAGCGGTTCGCACCGCTCAGCCAGAGTCCGAGGCCGATCTCCGTCTCGAGTACGAAGCCGTCGCCGAGTACGAGGTCGCGACAGGCTCCCTGCCCTTCGCCGACGCGGACGGCGGCCTTCTCGGAAAGGATCCGGCGGCCGTCGAGGCTGCCGCGTCCGGCCAGGATCCCGTAGAGCGCGGCGACCGCGCGGGCGGTGCCGTGCCCATTGGCGGCGGGGATCTCCGCGGCCCGCCAAGCGGGGGTGTTGGCGGCGGCCCGGCCGGTGGGCGGGTTGAGCAGGGAGGCGACGGCGACCGGAGTCATCCGGCCCAGGAGGGCCGCCTGGGCGGCCCGGTCGGGGCGTTCCTGGACGAGTTCGGCGAGCCGGTGGGTCTCGCTCTCCGGGAGGCCGAAGGTGAAGTCGATGCCCAGCGGGCCCGTGATCTCCTGCCGGAGGAACGCCCCGGGCCGCAGCCCGGCGATCCGGCGGACCACTTCGCCGACGAGGAATCCGTAACTGATCGCGTGGTAGCCGGAGCGGGTGCCCGGCTCCCACCAGGGTGCGGTGGCGGCGAGCCGGGCGCAGGCCGCCTCCCAGTCGTACAGCTCGTCCAGGGTGAGCGGGGTGTCGGGTCCGGCCACTCCGGAGCGGTGCGAGAGGAGGTGGCGTAAGAGGACGGATTCCTTGCCGCTCGCGGCGAACTCCGGCCAGTACGCGGCGACCGGGGCGTCGAGGTCGAGCAGGCCCCGGTCGGCCAGGACATGGGCGCAGAGCGCGGTCGGGCCCTTTCCGGTGGACCAGACGTTGACCAGGGTGTCCCGCTCCCAGGGGCGGGTGCGGGCCGCGTCGGCCCAGCCGCCCCAGAGGTCCACCACCGGTTCGCCGTCGACCAGGACGGTCACCGCCGCGCCCAGTTCGCCGCGGTCCGTGAAGTTCTCCCCGAAGGCGTCCCGGACCCCGGCGTACCGGTCGTCGCAGTGGCCGTGGATCTGCGGCACGGGACCTCTCTCGTCGCGGGCGCGGGTCCGGCGGCAGAACCGGATGCCCCGCAACGTACCGACTGGTCGGACCGGACGGAAGAGGCCGTGGCGCCAGAGGTTCGGGGCCACCGGCCCCTCCCTGGTCAGCGGATGCCCGCCTCCAGGCTCAGGCTCCAGCGGCCCGGCAGGCCGGTCAGCGTGATGGTGGAGAGCGGACGGACGTCGACGTTCCAGTACGCGGACGGCGGGGCGTTCAGGGCGTAGACGAGGGCCGCCCGGATCACGTCGGGTTCGGCGACCGCGACGACGAGGCCGTCGGCTGCCGGGCGGGTGTCCAGCCAGCCGCCCACCCTCCCGATGAAGCCGAGCATCGACTCGCCGCCGTGCGGGGCGCTGCCCGGGTCGGCGAGCCAGCGGTCCACGGCGGCCGGTTCCCGGGCGGTGACCTCGCCCAGGGTCAGCCCCCGCCAGCGGCCCATGTCACAGTCACGCAGGGCCGGTTGCGCCATCGGCGCGAAGCCGAGGGCGTCCCCGGTGGCGCGGCTGCGCGGAGTGGGCGAGCAGTAGCGCAGCTCGGCGGCTGCGAGCGGGACGAGCGTGTGGGCGACGAGCTGCACCTCGTGCCAGCCGGCCTGATCGAGCGGCCGGTCGTCGTCGAAGCGTTCGGCCAGCCGGGAGGAGCTGCGTGCCGCTGCGACCAGGGAGACCCGAAGCGTCATGGCGGGATCGTGGGGCCGAACGCCCGTTTGGTCAAGGGGTCGCGCGAGCCGGGCATGATCCGAACGAGAGGCCTGGGGTCTTTCGTTTGGATCAGGTCGGATCAGGGAGCGGGGTCCGGTGCGTGCAGCTGCAAGGCGGAGGAGGGAGTCACTGCGGAGCATTGGCGACTGACGACAACGCCGCAGATGCGCGTGCCGGCCCCCGCGAGCCGGGCATGATCCGAACGAGAGGCCTGGGGTCTTTCGTTTGGATCAGGTCGGATCAGGGAGCGGGGTCTGGTGCGTGCAGCTGCAAGGCGGAGGAGGGAGTCACTGCGGAGCATTGGCGACTGACGACAACGCCGCAGATGCGCGTGCCGGACCCCGCGAGCCCGACATGATCCGAACGAGAGGCCCTAGCTACCCAGGAGGCTGTCGAAGGCGGTACGGAGGCGGCGGAGGCCCTCCGCGATCTCGGCCGCTCCGGACACCGCGGCGAAGCTCAGGCGGACGTGTCCGGCCGGGGGTTCGGCGCAGAAGTAGGGGCGGCCGGGGGCGATGGCGACCGAGGCGCGCAGGGCGGCCGAGACGACGGCCGGCTCGTCGGTGCCCGTTCCCGCGCCGCTGCCCGGGAGCCGGAGCCAGAGACTGCCGCCGCCCGCCGGTAGGTGCGGCAGCGCGAGTTCCGGCAGTTCGCTGCTCAGGGCGGCCGCCATGACCGTACGGCGGTGTCCCAGCTCGGTGGCGACGGCGGCCAGGTGGCGGCCCCAGGACGGGGAGCCGACCAGTTCCAGCGCGGCTTCCTGGAGCGGCCGGGGCACGAAGAAGCTGTCGACGACCTGGATGGCCCGCAGGCGTTCCAGCACCGGGCCACGGGCGGCCAGCGCGCCGACCCGGAGGCTGGGCGAGGTGACCTTGGTCAGCGAGCAGACGTGGACGACGACGCCGTCGGGATCGTCGGCGGCCAGCGGCGCGGGGAGCGGTCCGGCGTCGTCGTGGACGAGCCTGCGGGCGAAGTCGTCCTCGACCACGAACGCGCCGGCCGCACGGGCGATGGCCAGGATCTCGGGTCGGCGGGCGGGCGCGAGGGTGGCCCCGGTGGGGTTCTGGAAGAGCGGCTGGGTGACGAAGACCCGGGCGCCGGTGGCCCGGAACGCGTCGGCGAGCAGTTCGGGGCGGACCCCGTCGGCGTCCATCGGCACGGGGACGGGGCGCAGTCCGGTGGCGCGGGCGGCGGCGAGCATCCCGGGGTAGGTGGGCGACTCCACGAGGACCGGGGCGCCGGGCGGGGCGAGCGCGCGCAGCGCGGTGGCCAGCGCGCTCTGGCCACCCGCGGTGATCAGGACGTCGGTGCCGGAGACGGCGGGGCCGATCTCGCGGGCGAACCAGGACCGCAGTTCGGGCAGTCCGTCCGTCGGGGGGCGGCCCCAGGCGCCCGGCCTGCGGCCCGCGCGGGCCAGGGCCGCGGAGAGCGCCCGCTCGGGCTGGAGCGAGGCGTGGAGATAGCCGCCGTTGAACTCGATGACGCCGGGCGGCGGTGCGGCGAGGGTGACCAGCACCCCGGAGGCGTCGACCGTACGGGGCACCACCTCGGGTCCGCCGTCGCCGCTCAGCGACACCTCCTGCCAGGACGTGTCGCCCGGCGCGGGCAGTGCGGCGCGCGGGTGCGCCCGGAAGGCGCCGGAGCCGGGCCGGGTGACGACGAGCCCCTCGGCGGCGAGCTGGGCGATGGCGCGGGAGACGGTGACCGGGCTGACCCGGAACCGTTCGACGAGCGCACGGCTGGACGGCAGCTTTCCATCGGGCGAGTAGCGGTTGAGTTCGATTCGCAGGGAAGTGACCAGTTCGGCGACGCTGCTACGCTCTTGCATGAGAGTAGAGAATAGCGCTACCCATCCTTCATCGATAGCGGTCGGCGATCCGGCGGCCACCCCGCAGGCCGCTTCGGCGATCACCCGTAAGGCGGCCGGGAGCGGGTCGGCGAGCGGTCCCGCACCGGCACCCTCGGCCGGCCGGGGCGGCACCGTGCTCGCCGGGCTCGGCGTCGTGGCGTTCTCGCTCACCTTCCCCGCCACGGCCTGGGGTCTGGAAAGCTTCGGCCCCTGGTCCCTGGTCGCTCTGCGCAGCGTGCTCGCCGCCCTGATCGCGGGCGGTGTGCTGCTGGCCGCACGGGTGCCGCTGCCCCAGCGCCGGCACTGGGCCGGGCTCGCGGTCGTCGGGGGCGGGGTGGTGGTGGGCTTCCCGCTGCTGACGACGCTGGCCCTGCAGACGTCCACCACCTCGCACGCGGCCGTGGTCGTGGGCCTGCTGCCGCTGACCACGGCGGTACTGGGGTCCCTGCGCACCGGTGAGCAGCCCTCGCGCACGTTCTGGATCGCGGCCCTCGCCGGGGCGGCCGTGGTGATCTCCTTCACCGTGCGGCAGAGCGGCGGGGCCCTCGCCTCCGGCGATCTGTATCTGTTCGGCGCGCTGCTCGTGTGCGCAGCCGGGTACACCGAGGGAGGCAGGCTGGCCCGGGTGATGCCGGGATGGCAGGTGATCGGCTGGGCACTGGTCCTGTGCCTGCCGCTCGCGGTGGCGGGCAGCCTGGTGGCCCTGCCGCTCGAACCCGTGCACCTGAGCGCCCACGGCGTCCTCGGCCTGGTCTGGGTCGCCGCCGGATCGACCTTCCTCGGACTGTACGTCTGGTACCGGGGCATGGCGGCGATCGGCGTCGCCCGGGCCAGTCAGCTCCAGCTCGCCCAGCCGCTGCTGACGCTCGGATGGTCCTTCCTCCTGCTCGGCGAGGAGATGTCGGCCGCTGCTCCGGTCGCGGCGGTGGCCGTGCTGGTCTGCATCGCCGCCACCCAGCGGGCCGGTCGCCGCGCTGCGGGGGTGTCCCGGCCCGTACGGTCATAGACTTGTCGACACGGATCACCATCACCCCTGTGAGGAGGTCGCTCCCGATGGAGGCACACACGGGCGACCGGTTGCTGATGCACGGCAGGACCGTGGGACAGCACGACCGGGTCGCAGAGATCATCGAAGTGCTCGGCGACGGGGGCGCTCCCCCGTACCGGCTCCGCTTCGAGGACGGCCGTGAACACCTGATGTCACCGGGCCCCGACAGCGTCGTCCAGCACATGGAACCGCCGAAGGACGGGCAGCCGCAGTAGGGAGCGCCGGGCCGGGGCCGCACGTCCGGTCTCCGGCCCCCGCGCGCCTCGGCCGCCGGAGACCATGCCCCGGCTCACCCCGAAGGACGTCCGCGGTGCGGGTAGGTGCGGCCCCGGTCCGGGAAGAGCCGGACGCGGTCCGTGTAGTGGTCGGCCACCACACGCCGCATCGCGCCGATCCGGTCCGCCAGCACGCTCTTCCCGGAGAAGAAGACATGGCCGCCCACCTCCTCGTGATCCCGGGCGAGGGTGAGGTGGCGGGAGAGTTCCGCCGGGTCCTGCCAGGGGGCCGGCTGGGCGGGGTCGCCCGCCTTGTACAACGCCTCGCCCACGTACAGGTCGACGCCCGCGCCCCGGACGGTCCCGCTCCACCAGGCGAGGACCTTGGCGTAGTCGGCGGCGGCGAGTCCGATGTGCCAGTAGATCTGCGGGCAGATGTAGTCGACCCACCCTTCCTTGACCCATCTACGGGTGTCGGCGTGCAGGTCGTCGTAGGTCTGCACGCCCGCCCGGGTGTCCGAACCCCGCGGGTCGGTCTCCGCGTTGCGCCAGACGGCGAAGGGGCTGATGCCGAAGCGGACGTGCGGCTTGATCCGCCGGATCCGCTGCCCCGTCTCGCGCACCAGCCGGTCGGTGTTGTCACGCCGCCAGGCCGCCCGGTCGGCGAAGCCGCCGCCGTACCGTTCGAACGCAGCGTCGTCGTCGAAGGACCGGCCGACCACCGGATACGGGTAGAAGTAGTCGTCCCAGTGCACCGCGTCGATGTCGTAGCGGCGCACCGCGTCCAGCATCGCGTCCTGGACGAAACGGCGGACCTCCGGCAGCCCGGGGTTGTAGTAGAGCTTCCCGCCGTACGGCACGACCCATCCCGGGTTCAGCCGAGCCGGGTGGGAGGCGACGAGGCGGGTGGGGTCCGTGTGGTTCGCCACCCGGTAGGGGTTGAACCAGGCGTGCAGCTCCAGGCTCCGGTCGTGCGCCGCGCGCACCGCCGTGCCGAGCGGATCCCAGCCCGGGTCCTCGCCCTGGGTCCCGGCGAGACAGGCGGCCCACGGCTCGTACGGCGAGGGCCACAGGGCGTCGGCGGTCGGCCGGACCTGGAGCACCACCGCGTTGAGCCGTAGCTCGACCGCCCGGTCCAGATACACGAACAGCTCGGCCTCCTGCCGCGCCGCCGTGAGACCCGGCTCGGACGGCCAGTCGATGTTGGCGACCGTGGCGACCCACATGCCACGCACCTGCCCCGGCGCCGGCTCCGGCTGGCCGCCGCCCCTTCTCCTCCCCGCCACCGGAGAGGCGACCGCGTCACCGGCCGTCGTCATCGCCGCCAGCAGTCCGGCCGCGCTCAGCACGAAGGCCCTCCTGGCCACACCCGTACGCCGCATACCGGCCCGCCTCTCTCCGCCACGTCCCGCACCCGACTCCGGCCCCGACAGCTCTACGTAACCGCATCATGCCCGTCCGTGGCCTCCATGACCCGCGGGACGTCCGTGTCGGCATTCGGAGTAACGTCGTGGGGTCGAGGCGGGCACCGGAATCACACGGGACCCTGCGATACGGAGTACAGCGAAAGGCACGAGGTGACGGACTCTATGGCCGACATTGCACGCGTCGGAGTGGTGGGCTGTGGCCAGATGGGCGCAGGTATCGCGGAGGTGTGCGCGCGCAGCGGCCTCGAAGTGATGGTCGCCGAGACCACCGGCGAAGCGCTGGAGATCGGCCGCACCCGTCTGCACAACTCCCTCTCGAAGGCCGCCGAGCGCGGCAAGATCAGCGCGGAGGAGCGGGACGAGACCCTTGGCCGCCTGAGCTTCACGACCGATCTCGGGGAGTTCGCCGACCGCGATCTCGTCATCGAGGCCGTCGTGGAGAACGAGCAGGTCAAGACCGAGATCTTCCAGGTGCTCGACCAGGTGGTGACCCGGCAGGACGCGATCCTGGCCTCCAACACCTCCTCGATCCCGCTGGTGAAGCTGGCCGTCGCCACCTCGCGCCCGGACCGGGTCATCGGCATCCACTTCTTCAACCCGGCCCCGGTGCAGAAGCTCGTCGAGCTGATCCCGGCGCTGACCACCTCGGACGAGACGATCGCGCGCGCCGAGGCCGTCGTGCAGGACGTGCTCGGCAAGCACCCGATCCGCGCCCAGGACCGGTCCGGCTTCGTCGTGAACGCGCTGCTGATCCCGTACCTCCTCTCCGCGATCCGGATGTTCGAGTCGGGCATCGCCAGCCGCGAGGACATCGACAACGGCATGGAGATGGGCTGCGCCCACCCGATGGGGCCGCTGAAGCTCGCGGACCTGATCGGCCTGGACACCGTGGCCTCGGTCGCCGACTCGATGTACGCCGAGTACAAGGAGCCGCTGTACGCCGCTCCCCCGCTGCTCCAGCGGATGGTCGACGCGGGGCGCCTCGGCCGCAAGACGGGGTCGGGCTTCTACGCCTACTGACCGTCCCCCGGGCGGGCCCGTCGCTCACGTCGGCGGGCCCGCCCGGGGCATGTTCTCCTAGGTCAGAGCCGTGTGCGGCTCCGAAAGAGCCTCGTCTTTCACTGCCGACCCGACCCCGTGCCGAAGCGCTATGGAGCGACGGCGCGGATGCGTGGGCCCGAAGCCCGGGGACTTTCAGCGCTGTCGCAGCCTTCCGTGCTTGTACTGCGAAAACTCCCTCGGATGTCCCTCCGACAGAGCTGAAAGTCCCTGAAAAGTCCCTGCGACTCGGACCTGGGGCCTACGCGTTGCGAGTACACGAGCGGTCCCGACACACCGCGCCCGGGAGTGCCGCCAGATGTTGTTTCGCCTGTTCAGAAGGCACTGGTTGGGTGCGCTCATGTTGTCCCGTGTCGGCATGTCCAGAGGGGTCCGCGCCTCCTTCGCCCTCACTGACTGGCATCGGATGGAGACGCGGGCGCCCTGGCGTACGGGCTCAGTCAGGCAGCGCCGGGGTCCTCCAGCACCACCATGACCATCACCGGAAGATCGGTGTCATGCTGGATCACACCGGCGGTCAGAATCCTGCCGTCGAGGACCCACTTCTTCAGCTTGATGAACTCGTCCCTGTCCGCCTCCGTCACCTCTGCCTCGATGAGGTGGCCGGCAAACGGGGACTCCTCGATCTCGGGGAGGAAGTCGGCCAGCGCCTGCTCTCCCTGCTCGTAGACGGCTTCCACGTCGTCGAAGTAGCCCGACTCGTCGATGTCGCGGATCCAGACGAAGAACGAGACGCTGACCGCCCCACCCCCGAACGACTGGATCCACCCCCCGACGCCGCCCTTGTCCCACGACGTCTCCACGCCGTCACGGATCTTGCCCCC
The DNA here is from genome assembly GCF_002910905.1 of Streptomyces sp. SM11. GTDB lineage: Bacteria > Actinomycetota > Actinomycetes > Streptomycetales > Streptomycetaceae > Streptomyces. The sequence goes on from NZ_NEUE01000300.1 coordinate 92,486, forward strand.
GGGCGTCCACTGCTGAGCCGCGAACAGCGCCGCCGCAGCCTCGGCGGTCAGCGGGGTGATGTTCCTGAGCTCTTCCAGCATTGCGATCACTTCAGCCATGAACTCATTCCACTCATGCCGTTGCCGGGCACGTGATACGCCTTCAGCTGCCCGCTGGCGTAGGCCTCGGAAAAGGACTTGGACAGCACTTCGTTCACATGCGCGGCACCCCATTCATTGGACACCATATGGCGGACTCCCTTGCCTCCCAGGTCCTCGTTGAGGGCGAGCAGCTTGTCTGCCTGCGCGACAATCCGGCTCTCGTTGCAATGCTTGAAATCGGGGTTGTACGGGGACTTCTTCCATTCACCGAGGTTCGCTGTCGGCCGGGGCGGTGAAATGACAGACCAAGCCCGTGCCGGGATCGGTGACGGTGTAGTCGCCGGTCACGTCACGGGCCAGCAGTGTGCGGGCGGTCCCGGACTCCGGTTCGGTCGGGGCGCCTGGGGCGGGGTGCGGATAGGCGATCAGGAGGCCGGCTGCGGTGACGTGGACGACGCCGGCAGCGTCGATCTCCAGGCTCGTCGACGGTGGAGGTCCAAGAGGGGCCGAGGAACCGGCCTGCCGGCAGACCGGACTCGGCGCGGCGGGTGAAGACCAGCGGCCGGGCTGAACAGATGATCCACCACATCAGAGGTACCCGGAGGTGCCGCGGCCGCTTCCGGTGCACACTGGGCACCAAGAGGCGTCGAGTCCTGTTTGGAGGCGGAAGAGTGAACGCCGGCAGTGGTAGACGGCGCCTGCCCGGCCGGGGCTCCGCCGGGCGACGCTCGGTCGGCGCGAACGTGCGGTTCCGCCGGAGCAGAGGCGTTCTGCCGCCGGACCGGTTCACCACCCGCAGCCGTCTTGCCTGGCTGAATTCCGCCAGTTCCCGCATCGGCACGACCCTGGACCTGGAGCGCACCGCACAAGAACTCGCCGAGTTCACCGTGCCCCGTTTCGCCGACGGGGCTGCCGTGGACATCCTCGAGAGTGTCCTGCGGGGTGACGAGGGCTCCCGGAAGACCGAGCCCGGCATTCCGCAGATGCGGGCCACGGCGCTGTGCGCCATCGAGGAGCTCTCCAACCTGGAGCCGACCCCGGTGGGTGAGATCTTCGTGCACGCCAAGCAGCCGCACGAGACGCTGCTCCACCGGTACGTCCTCCGGCAGGGCAAGCCGGTGCTGCTGAGCAGGGTGCGCGACGACGACTTCATCCGCGTCGCGCCCACCGCGAGCGCCGCCGCGCAGTTGCGTGCCGCCGGCGTGCACAGCTACCTGGCCGTGCCCTTGATCGCCCGTGGGCTGCTGCTCGGCAGCGCCGACTTCGTGCGCGGCCGCGGAACCCCGCCGTTCTCCACCACCGACCTGGCGCTGGCGGAGCAGCTCGCCTCCAAGGCGGCGGTCTTCATCGACAACGCGCGTCTGTACGGACGGGAGCGCGAGCACGTCGTCTCGTTGCAGCGCTCCTTGCTGCCGCGCGTCACCCCGGCGACGCCGGGCCTACTGGTGCACTCCGAGTACGCGCCCGCGGCGGCGCATCACGGCGTGGGTGGGGACTGGTACGACGTGATGGCCCTGCCCGGCGGAAGGACGGCCCTGATGGTGGGCGACGTGATGGGACACGGGCTGCCAGCCGCCGCCACCATGGGGCGCCTGCGGACGGTGGCCCGCACGCTGATGACCCTGGACATGGCCCCCGAGCGGATCCTCGCGCGGCTCGACCTGGCCACCCGAGACCTGGAGGACGAGCAGGTCTCCACCTGCCTGTGCGCGGTCTACGACCCCGCCGACTCCTCCTACACGCTGGCGAGTGCCGGGCACCTGCCGCCGCTGCTCCTCGACGGGCAGGGCGCCGCCGACCTCGTCCCGGTGCCGACCGGCGCGCCGCTGGGGGCGGGCGTGATTCCGTACGACCCCCTGCGGCTGCGCGTCCCGGACGGCGCCCACCTGGTCATGTACACGGACGGCCTGATCAAGTCCCGGGACCAGGACGTGGACGCCCAGTTGGACCGGCTGCGTACGGCGGCGCTGAGCCTGCCGCCCGGGTCGCTGGAGAAGGGGGGTCTGGTGGAGCGCGCCCCGGCCGCCGCCGCCCGGTTCGACGAGGCGGTGCTCCTCGTCACCACGAGCGCCGCACTCCCGGCTGGAGACCTGCGGGTGTGGGAGCTGCCGCAGGACGGCCGGGCCGCCTCGGCCGCCCGTGGCCTCGTCACCGGGCAGCTCGCCGCATGGGGCCTTGAGGAACTCGCCGACGTATCCGAGCTCGTCGTCTCCGAACTGGTCGGCAACGCACTGCGCTACGGGAACGGCCCCGGCAAGCTGCGGCTGCTGCGCGGGGAACGCCTCGTCGTGGAGGTGTCGGACACCGGCCCCGACCTGCCCCAGATCCAGCACGCGGACCTCAGCGACGAGGGCGGACGGGGGCTTCAGCTCATCAACATGCTGTGCCGCCGCTGGGGTTCGTCCCGCACGGTCACCGGCAAGGTGGTCTGGGCAGAACAGAACATGCCGTCCTCGGTCCTAGAAGACCGATGAAGATCTTGAAGTCATGCCCGACTTGAGCCAATTAATACCGATTGATATTTACTGGCGATCCGGGGCAAGTCGGGCGGTCGGAGCAAGCTCGTCGTCCTCATCATCGGAGCCGGCCTGCTCTACGTGGCGGTTGCGCATCCCTCTCTCGCGACCCCGCTCGCAGTCGCGGTGGCCGGCGTGACCCTCGTCGTCACGGTCGTGGGTGCGATTGGCGCCTTCCTCGCCATCTCCAGGAGGTGGTTTCCCGGCGCGCACTCGGTGTGTTCCCTCTACTGCAGCAAACGAGCGAGCGTGGGGGACTGCAGACGATCGGCTCTGTCTCGCATTCGGTGGTGGCTCTGTGTGGTGAAGGGGCGTTGGTATCGATGTGATGGATGTCAACCAGCTTGTGCAGATGGTCTTTTCGGGGATATCTTCGCTGGTCACTGAGGATGTGGTCTACGACCAGCGCACGCACCCCTCATGAACGACCCGGGGCGGGCAGGCCCTCTGCGCCACCTCCACGCGGAGGCGGGGCGCATACAATCCTCACCGGGCTCATCGTCGGGGCCTGGATCTGGTCCACCTTGTTCGGCGTCGACTGGGCGATCTTCGTCATGCGGGACTACCGCTTCCCTCGCCCCTCGTAACCAGTGTCGTCAACGGGGCCACCCTCGGACTCCTTGAGCTCCGTGGCCTGATTCTCGACGAGCGACGGGTCGCTGAGCGTGACCGCATGTACGTCCGCACACAGGCTGACCAGCCACCTGCTCACCGCCACCGCGCTCGGTGCCGTATGCGTCGGGCCGGTCGGTGGTGGGGCCGTGCTCGTCCTGCTCACACCCCCTCGCCTGGGTACTCGTCGCACATGGCCCGCTCCCCTACGGGCCGCCGGGCCCGCCCTTCAGGACGAGCCGAGCGCGGCCGATGACGCCCCGGGCGAACGGGGCACGCCAGTCGTCGAGTGACCCATAGCACTTTCGGTTACCGAACACGCATACTTCGCGCCACTGAGGGCAGATGTCCCGATCGCCAGTCGATGCTGCTGGGGAAAACACGTTGGTAACGGAAGGCAATAGTCGGCGTGTCGGTAGAAAAGACCATTCATGTGGACGGAAAGCGGCGAAACGCCCTTCCCGGTACCACGCGCGACATCCTCGGCCCGGCCGATGCCACGCCGTTCGCCGTCGTGGCGGAGGGCGCGGCCGAGGACGCCGACGCCGCGCTCGGTGCCGCGCGTGCCGCTTTCGACTCCGGACCCTGGCCGCGTACCCTGGCCGCCGAGCGCGCACGCCTCTTACTCCGGGGCGAAGCGCTCCTGCGGCGCGAACGCGAGGAAATGGGTCTCCTGGAGAGCCGGGACACCCGAAAGACCCTCGAAGAGGGCCGCGTCACCGCCCACGGGCCCGTGGGCGTCTGCGCGCTGATCACCCCCTGGAACCGTCCTCCTCTCCAGACCAGATGGAAGACCGCCCGACGCTCGCCGCGGGCAACGCCTTCGTGATCGAACCGAGTGAGATCACCCCGTTTACCACCGTCGCCCTGATGCGGCTGCTCACCGAGGCCGGACCGCCCGTCGGCGCCGGCGACCCCGTCGGCGCGGGCATGGCCGAACATCCCGCCGTCGACCTCGTGACCGTTACTGCTGGAACAACCGCACCGGGAGGTGATGCGTGATGACCGCCACCGAACCGGTCTTCGCCGTACGTAATCTCTGGAAGGTCTTCGGACCCAAGGCCGACCGCATACCCGGCGACAAGGAACTCGCCGGGCTCTCCGCCGAGGAGCTGCGCGCTCGCACCGGCTGCACCGCGGCCGTCCGTGACGTCTCCTTCGACGTCCGCAAGGGCGAGGTATTCGTCGTCATGGGCCTCTCCGGCTCCGGCAAGTCGACCCTCGTCCGCTGTCTGACCCGGCTCATCGAGCCGACCAGCGGCGAACTCGCCATGGACGGCGAGGACGTCATCTCCATGGACAGGAACCGGCTGCGCGAGCTGCGCCGGCACCGCGCCGCCATGGTCTTCCAGCACTTCGGTCTGCTGCCCCACCGGTCCGTCATCGACAACGTCGCCTACGGCCTGGAGATCCAGGGCATGGCCCGCGCCGAACGCCGCGCCAAGGCCGCCGAGGTCGTCGCCAAGGTCAGCCTCGCCGGCATGGAGGAGCGCCGCCCCGGCCAGCTCTCCGGCGGGCAGCAGCAGCGCGTCGGCCTCGCCCGCGCCCTCGCCGTCGACCCCGAGGTGCTCCTCTTCGACGAACCGTTCAGCGCGCTCGACCCGTTGATCCGCCGTGACATGCAGGAGGAGGTCATCCGCCTGCACCGTGAAGAGGGCCGCACCATGGTCTTCATCACCCACGACCTCAATGAGGCACTGCGCCTCGGCGACCGGATCGCCCTGATGCGCGACGGCATGATCGTGCAGCTCGGCACGCCCGAGGAGATCGTCGCCAATCCGGCCGACGACTACGTACGCGACTTCGTCCGGGACGTACCGCGTGAGCAGGTCATCTCCGTACGGCGGGCCATGCGTCCCGTCGAGCCGGGGGAGAATGAGTCGGGGGTGGCCCTCGCCCCCGAGACGCTGGTGTCCGAAGCGATCGAGGCCGTCGCCCGCAGCGGCGAGTACTGCCGCGTCGTCGACGACGGACGCACTCTCGGCATCGTCGGCCACGAACAGCTCCTCGCTGTCGTCGCCGGGCTCGACGACGACAGCGAGCCGGAGCCCAAGAAGGTGGCGGCCGTATGAGCGGCGCCCCGAATCCCGTCATCGACCAACGGGACACCACCCGCACGTCCGACCCGCACCTGATCAAGGACGGGGACGGCACCGGCACGCCCGGCCCGCTCTCCCGGGTCGCAGGGAACCCGAAGACGATGCTGCTGATCGCGGTTGTCCTCGTCGCCGTCGTCAGCGCCGTCGTCACTGGCACCGGCAGCGGGGTGTGGCCGTCCGGCCTGACCACCGACGTCCAGTCCCCGCTCGACGATCTCAACCGCTGGCTCGTCGACAACCGCACCACCCACCCCCTCTTCCTCTACTTCCTGCTGCACATCAGCAACACGGCCGAAAGCTCGGTCGAGGGTGTGCTCAGCCTGCTGGAGGGCCTCGGCTTCATCGGGGTGACCCTCGCCGCCGTACTGATCGCCTGGTACGCCGGAGGGGCCGGCCTGCACCGCCGGGCCCTGCGCACCGCGGGCACCGCGCTCGGCACCTTCGCGGTGGTCGGGCTCCTCGGCATGTGGGAGCCGGCCATGGAGACGCTGGCCCTGATGATCGTCTCGGTCGCCGTCTCGGCTGTCGTCGGAGCCCTCCTCGGGCTCGTCGCCGGGCTCTCCGACCGAGGCGAGCGCATGCTGCGCGTGGTGTTCGACACGATGCAGGTGCTGCCCGCCTTCGCGTATCTGCTGCCGTTCGTCCTGATCTTCGACATCGGTACGCCGTCGGTCTTCGTCGCCACGGTCATCTTCGCGGCTCCGCCGATGGCCCGGCTCACCGCACTCGGCCTGCGCGGCGCCGACCCGGCGGCTCTGGAGGCGTCCGCCTCGCTCGGGGCGAGCTCCCTGCAGCAGCTGTTCACCGCACGCCTGCCGCTCGCCCGCAAGCAGATGCTCCTGGGCCTCAACCAGACGATCATGATGTGTCTGTCCATGGTCGTTCTCGCCTCGCTGATCGGCGCGGGCGGTCTCGGTGACGAGATCTTCACCGCGCTCTCCACCGTCGACGTCGGCCTCGCCCTGCCCGCCGGTATCGCGGTCGTCCTCATCGCCGTCTGGCTGGACCGGACGACAGCCGCGGCCGGCGAGCAGCTCGACGACCCGGCCGGCGGACACCGCGGCGCCTGGTATCTGATCTGGCCCGGCATTGCCGTCGCTGTCGGCGGCAGCGCCCTCCTCGGGTCCCTCCTCGGCCGGCAGACATGGCCCGACGCCTGGACCGTCTCCATCAGCGAGCCGGTCAACTCCGTCGTCAACTGGATCGAGCGCGAACTCGGCTCCGGCATCCCCGTCCTCGGCGGCACGCTCACCTGGGCCGAGAACTTCGCCATCTGGGTCATCAACCCGATGCGCGACGTCCTGCTTGCCACTCCCTGGTGGGCGATGCTGACTCTCGCGGGTGTGCTCGCCTTCCGCGCCGGACGCTGGCGTGCCACCGTCACCGTCGTGCTTGCGCTGAGCGCGATCGGCGTCATGGGTCTGTGGAACCGCTCCATGGACACTCTGTCCCAGGTGCTCGCCGCGCTCGTCGTCACGCTGCTGATCGGCTTCGCCATCGGCATTCTGGCGGCCCGCGCGGGCCGGGTGGAACGGCTGATCAGGCCGGTGCTCGACGTCATGCAGACCATGCCGCAGTTCATCTATCTGATCCCGGTGATCGCGCTGTTCAGCGGTGGCCGCACGGCCGCCGTCGCCGCGGCGGTCGTCTACGCGCTGCCAGCCGTGGTTCGTATCACCACTCAGGGAATCAAGCAGATCGACCCGTCGGCCCTGGAGGCTGCCCGTTCACTCGGCGCCAGCACGGGACAGCAACTGCGCCAGGTCCAGATCCCGCTGGCCCGTCCCGCACTGCAACTCGCCCTGAACCAGGGATTGGTGCTCGTCCTCGCGATCGTCGTCATCGGCGGCATGATCGGCGGCGGCGCGCTCGGCGTCGATGTGGTCAAGGGGCTCGCCAAGGGTGATCTGGGGCTCGGGATGACCGCCGGTATCGCGATCGTCTGCCTGGGGCTGCTGCTCGACCGGATCTCGCAGCCGGCGACGACGGCGAAAGAACGCGCCGAGGCCTCTCAATAGTCCCCTCGGCTGCCGTCCATCACGCAACTCATCAAGCTCACCCATCTCTCCCGACTCATGGAAGAAAAGGAAACAGAATCGTGAACTACAAGCGGATACGCACCACCCTCGTCGCCGGAGTCGGCGCGCTCGGAATGTTCGCCCTCAGCGCCTGCGGAGCAGCCGAGACCGAGTCGGCCTCCTCCGGGGACGAGGTCACCCTGACCGTCCCGTCGTGGGTCGGCGCCCGCGCCAACGCCGAGGTTGCCAAGGTGGTCCTGGAGCAGGAGCTGGACGTCAAGGTCAAGCTCCAGCAGCTGGACGAGCCGGTCGCTTTCGACGCGCTGAACAACGGCAAGGCCGACGCGATCCTGGAGGACTGGGGCGGCTCCCCGAAGAAGGAGCAGCTCTACGTCGAGGAGAAGAAGACGATCGTCAAGGGCGGCGACCTCGGTGTCGACGGCCACATCGGCTGGTTCGTGCCGAAGTATTACGCGGATGAGAACCCGGAGATCCTCGACGCGAAGAACTTCAATAAGTTCGCGAAGGACTTCACGTCCGCCAACAGCGGCGACAAGGGTGAGTTCCTTGGTGCGGCTCCGTCGTACACCACGTACGACGAGCACATCATCAAGAACCTCGGCCTGAATCTCAAGGTCAAGGAAACGGGCAACGAAGCCGCCCAGATCAAGGAGATTCAGCAGAAGTACCGCGACAAGGAGCCGTTCATCACCTACTGGTGGGACCCCCAGTGGCTGAACGCCGACATCGACCTGGTCGAGGTCAAGCTGCCGGAATACACCGAGGGCTGCAACGAGCCCGAGACGGCGACGGACTGCGCGTACGCCGTCACCCCCCTCCAGAAGTACCTGAACGCCGACTTCGCGAAGGACGGCGGCGACGCGGCCGAGTTCATCAAGAACTTCAACTGGTCGACCGAGGAGCAGAACAAGGTCGCCAAGTGGGTAGCGAAGGACAAGATGTCCGGCAAGGAAGCCGCTGAGAAGTGGGTCAAGGAGAACAAGGACGTATGGGAGGCTTGGCTGCCGAAGAAGTAACGGCGGTCGGGAACGGCAGCTGAGAACGGCGACCGAGGGACGTACGTCCACGAGGGCGGCCAGGGTGCTCCACGTACCCCGGCCGCCCTCGGTGCCGTCTCCGTCGCCCGCGTGGCCGGGGCGTCGGGGTCCTGCACGTCTACCTGGTCGGGTCTGTCAGACGTTCGGCTCTGTCCCACATTCGGTGGTGACGGATCGTGCCCGTTGAGCATCTCGACCCCTCGGAAGGTGCGGTCGGCGTCCCGGCCTCGCTGTCTGGCAATGCCGCCGCACAACCGACGTAACCGCAGGTCACAGGGGTACGCGCAGCGCCGACCAGTCGTACGCCGAGTACAGGAGCCGCTGTACGCCGCTCCCCCGCCGCTCCAGCGGATGGTCGACGCGGGGCGCCTCGGCCGCAAGACGGGGTCGGGCTTCTACCCGTACGCCTGAGGTCACGTTCGCCTGAGATCACGTACGCCTGAGCCGCCCGTTCGATTCGCTGTCAGGAGCCGGTCCCCGGCAACCCCGGGGCCGGCTCCTCGCGCGTAACAGGACGCCCGTACGGGGCCGCTCGTACGGGGCCGGGGTCAGCCCAGTCTCAGGTGGTGCAGCATCAGCAGGGCCGCCACCATGTTCGCGGCGGGCACCTCGCCCCGGGCGATCATGTCCGGGACCACCTTGAGCGGTATCCACTCGCGGCGTGAGGACTCGAAGGCGTCCCTGGGGTGCCCGGTCCAGTGCGCCTCGTCGGACCAGTACAGGTGATGGCGGGCGTCGGTGAGGCCGTTCGACGGTTCCACGGTGAGCAGCGGGCGCAGCTCGCCGGGGCGCCAGCCGGTCTCCTCCTCCATCTCACGGGCCGCCGCCACCGCGATGTCCTCGCCTTCCTCGACGATGCCCGCGGCCAGTTCCCACCCCCAGCTGTCGGTGATGAACCGGTGCCGCCAGAGCAGCAGCACCTCGTTCACCTCGTTGACGACGGTGGCGGCCGCGACGGGGCGCTGCCGGATCACGAAGTGGTCGAGGTGGCTGCCGTCGGGGAGCTGGACGTCCGCCAGATTCACCCGGAACCACGGGTTCTGATACACATTCTGTTCGCTTAAGTTCGTCCACTGCACAGTTGTGCCGCCTTTCGACATGTTGGGGGTCAACATGTCAGCAGGCTCGGCTGCCGGGGTAACGAACGACGGGGCGTCGGTGGAGCTCACAGAGGCACGCGGAGCGCCTCGTCGATGAGGTCGGTGGTCCCCACGGCGTCGGCGCAGCCGCTCGCGGCCAGCTCGTTGCGGACCTGCCGCAGCCGGTCGCGCAGCCGCTGGGACTCCATTCCCCGGGCTCTCATCGCCATTTCGGCAGCTGTACCGGCCGCGCGGTCCGCCTCGCCCTGCACCAGCTCGATATGGCTCAACATCGCGAGACGGTGCACGCGCCCCCGGTCGTGCGCCGGGGCGCTCACCGCGGAGGCCGCGTGCTCCCGGGCGGCCGGCAGGTCCCCGAGACCGAGCAGCGCCTCCGCCACCTGGACGTCGACCAGACCGGGCTGGACGTACCCCGTCTCGTCCGGCTCCCGGCCGGTGTGGATCCGGCCCGCCTGGGCCTCGGCCCGCCCGATGCAGGCCCGGGCGCTCGCCGCGTCGCCGAGCCGGGCGTACGCCTTGGCCTGCATGGCGTGCAGGTCGGCGGCGAGCGCGGGGGTGATGTGGCCCCCGGCTGCCCGCAGCGCGGCCTCGGCGAAGGCGATGGAACGGCGGTAGTCACCCAGGAACAGTGACTGGGTGACCAGCAGGGCGATCACATAGCCGCCGAGCCCCCGGTCCCCACTGGACTTGGCCAGCCGCAGCGCCTGGTGGAAGTAGCGCTGGGCGAGCCCGTGGGCATCGGAGTCGTAGGCGCAGATTCCGGCCACCGCCACCAGCCCGGCGGTCGCCCGGTGCAGGCTCCGGCCCAGGGCGTCGCTGTAACCGCCGCGCAGCAGCGGCGCGGCCTCCGCGTCGAGGAAGCGGACGATCCGGGACCTGGTCGCGATACCGCCCGTCTTGCGGTACATCTGCTCGTAGTGGTCGCGGGCCGCCTTGAGCATCGCGATGTGGGCCGCGCTCACCCGGCCCGGCCCCGGCCGCGAGACGTCGGTGTCCTCCGGAGGGTTCTCCCACTCCCAGACCGGCATCACCGCCGGGGTGCCCGTGACGGTGGGCACGGTGGCCAGGTGCGGGCGCTGTTGTTCGTCGGAGCGCCACAGGGCGGTGGCCCGCTCGACGAACCCGGAGAGGGAGGCGCCCTCGGCGCCGGCCTCCGTCCCCGACGCGGCGAATGCGCCCATCCCGACGTCGTCGAGCCCGACGGGCCGCCCCAGCCGGCCGGCCAGCACCTCGCAGATCAGGTCGGGCACCTGCCCGCGCGGGCGCTGGCCCTTGAGCCAGCGGGAGACCGCCGTGTGTTCGTACCGCAGGCTCAGCCCGCGGGTCAGGCCCGCCCGGTTGACGTGACCGGCGAGGCCCGCACGGGACACACCGGCCTCCTCGATCAAGGCTTCGAGCAGGACATTGGGCTCCATCGTCCCCCCAGGTGCGTGTCGCAAGGAGCCTAGTGGAGCACGATTCACACGGGGTGTGAACGGAATGCCCGAACCCTCCTGCTGTGCGCTCTGCCGCGCGGGCCCCCGGCTCGGTTGAATGAGCTTCCTCGCAAGAGGCGGCCCGGGTCGTCGGCTCCCCCTCGTAAACGGCCCACGACCCGCACCCGCGCCGTCCGCGTTGCTGACCTGCCCGACACTCCGAGGCGGCGCGGACGGCGCCCGGACCGCACGGCCCACTGACCGACGACGAAGGAGGGTGGCTGCGGAACGGAGGCCGGAACCGCGTTCCTCCCGGTTCCGCTCCGGGTCCGGCGTGTGGTCCCTCCGTCGCTCGGCGGGGACAGGAGAAGGGGCGTATCCGGTGGCCGGATACGCCCCTTCTCAACGCTGTCGCAGGCGCTACGCGCCTCGCAGCACCGCGCCCGTGCGCTCGGCGGCCAGGGCCACCGCGCTGTCGCGGGCGGCCGAGGCCTCCTCGACGGTCAGCGTGCGGTCGGCGGCGCGGAAGCGCAGCGCGTACGCCAGGGACTTGTTGCCCCCGCCGATCTGCTCACCGGTGAAGACGTCGAACAGCCGCAGCGATTCGAGCAGTTCGCCCGCGCCCTCGCGCAGCGCCCGCTCCACGTCGGCGGCCGGGACGTCCCCTGCGACGACGAGCGCGACGTCCTGGGTCGCCACCGGGAAGGTGGAGATCCGGGGCGCCTGGAGCGCTCCGTCGACGGCCTGCTCCAGGACGTCGAGCTCGACCTCGGCGGCGCACGTCCGCTCGGGCAGGTGGAGCGCTTTGATCACCCGGGGGTGCAGTTCGCCCGCGTGTCCGAAGAGGGTCTCCTCGCCGTTCACGGTGACGTACAGCGCGGCGCAGCGGCCCGGATGCCACGGGGCGTGCTGGTCGGCGCGGACGATGACCTCCACACCGGCCTCCGCGGCGATCGAGCGGGCCGCCTCGACGGCGTCCGCCCAGGTCGCCGGGGTGCCCTTGCCCCACCAGCTGGCCTGCTCGCGGGCGCCCGCGAGGACGACGGCGGCACGGCGCGGCTGACGCGGCAGGGCCGCGTTCAGACCGGCGATCTCCTCGTCGGTGGGCCGGCGGTCGACGGGCAGCCGGACGGCGGCCGTCTCCGCGCCGGTCGGCCTGAAGACAAGGCCGGTCTCGAAGAGCGCCAGATCGTGGCTGCCGCGGCCGTCGTTGCGCCGCAGTGCGCCGAGGAGGCCCGGCAGCAGCGTGGTGCGCAGCGCCGGCTCCTCGTCGGAGATCGGGTTGACGAGCTTGACCGTGCGGCGACGGGCGTCGTCCGCCTCCAGGCCGAGCTGGTCCAGGACCGCGTCGCCGATGAACGGGTAGCTCAGCGCCTCGACGTAGCCGACGCCGGCCAGCGCCCGGCCGATGCGGCGGTGCAGCCGCTGGCGGTCGGTGAGACCGCGGCCGGAGGGGGGCGTCGGCAGGGTGGAGGGCAGGTTCTCGTAGCCCTCCAGCCGGATGACCTCTTCGGCGAGGTCGTTCGGCTCGTTCAGGTCGGGCCGCCAGGACGGGACGGTGACGATCAGCTCGTCCTGCCCGTAGACGTCGCAGCCGACCTGCTGGAGGCGGCGGACGACGGTCTCGCGGCCGTAGCCCACCCCGGCGACCCGGTCGGGGTGGTCGGCGGACATCGCAATGGTGCGCGGCGCGGAGGGCGAGGTGATCTCGGTGACCCCGGCCTCGGCGGTGCCACCCGCGAGGAGGACCAGCAGGTCGACCGTGCGCTGCGCGGCAGCGGCGGCGGCCTGCGGGTCGACGCCGCGCTCGAAGCGCTTGGACGCCTCGGAGGACAGCTTGTGGCGGCGCGCGGTGCGGGCGATCGAGATCGCGTCGAAGTGCGCGGCCTCGATGACGACCTCGGTGGTCAGCGCGTGCTCGCCGTCCGCGTCGGCGATCTCGGTGTTGGCGCCGCCCATGACGCCCGCGAGGCCGATCGGCCCGCGGTCGTCGGTGATGACCAGGTCCTCGGCGTCCAGCACACGCACGGTGCCGTCCAGCGTGGTGAGCTTCTCGCCCTGCGCGGCGCGGCGCACGCCGATCGGCCCCTCGACCCGGGTGCGGTCGTAGGCGTGCAGGGGCTGGCCGAGCTCCAGCATCACGTAGTTGGTGATGTCGACTGCCAGCGAGATGGGCCGCATCCCGGCCTTCTGGAGGCGGCGGCGCATCCAGATCGGGGAGCGGGCCTCGGTCTGGAGACCGGTGACGGTGCGCGCGGTGAAGCGGTCGCAGCGAGACGGGTCGGAGATCTTGACCGGGTAGCCGTACGCGTTCGGCGCGGGCACGTCCAGGAGCGCCGGGTCGCGCAGCGGCAGCCCGTACGCGATGGCCGTCTCGCGGGCGACGCCGCGCATCGACAGGCAGTAGCCGCGGTCCGGGGTGACGGCGATGTCGAGCACCTCGTCGACGAGCTGGAGCAGCTCGATCGCGTCGGTGCCGACCTCGTGCTCCGGCGGCAGCACGATGATGCCGTGCGTGCCGTCGTCGCCCATGCCGAGCTCGTCGGTGGAACAGATCATGCCGTGCGAGGTCTTGCCGTACGTCTTGCGTGCGGCGATCGCGAAGTCGCCGGGCAGGACCGCGCCCGGGAGGACCACGACGACCTTGTCGCCGACCGAGAAGTTACGGGCGCCGCAGACGATCTCCTGCGGTTCGCCGGTGCCGTTGGCGGAGCCGACGTCGACCGTGCAGAAGCGGATGGGCTTCTTGAAGCCCTCCAGCTCCTCGATGGTCAGGACCTGTCCGACGACCAGGGGGCCCTTGAGGCCCGCACCGACCTGCTCGACGGTCTCGACCTCAAGCCCTACGGAGACGAGCTTGGCCTGTACGTCACGGCCGGTCTCCGTCGCCGGCAGGTCGACGTACTCCCGCAGCCAGGAAAGCGGGACGCGCATCAGATCTCCATCCCGAACGGCCGGGTGAACCGGACGTCACCCTCGACCATGTCTCGCATGTCTTCGACGTTGTGGCGGAACATCAGCATCCGTTCGATGCCGAACCCGAAGGCGAATCCGCTGTACTTCTGGGGGTCGACGCCGCAGGCGGTGAGCACCTTGGGGTTGACCATGCCGCAGCCGCCGAGCTCGATCCAGCCCTCGCTGCCGCAGGTACGGCAGGGACGGTCCGGGTTGCCGACGGACTCGCCGCGGCAGACGTAGCAGACCATGTCCATCTCGGCGGACGGCTCGGTGAACGGGAAGAAGTTCGGCCGCAGCCGGGTCTTCATGTCCGGTCCGAAGAGCGCCTGGACCATGTGGTCGAGGGTGCCCTTGAGGTCGGCCATGGTGAGGCCCTCGTCGACGGCGAGCAGCTCGATCTGGTGGAAGACCGGAGTGTGCGTGGCGTCCAGCTCGTCGGTGCGGTAGACCCGGCCGGGGCAGACCACGTAGACGGGGGGCTTGCGCTCCAGGAGCGAGCGGGCCTGGACCGGGGAGGTGTGCGTACGCAGCACGACGCCGGACTCGTCGCCCTCGGTCGCCTTCCCGTCGGGCGTGGTGCCCTGCACGAAGAACGTGTCCTGCATCTGGCGGGCCGGGTGGTCGGGCACGAAGTTCAGGGCGTCGAAGTTGAACCACTCCGCCTCGACCTCGGGGCCCTCGGCGATCTCGTAGCCCATGGCCACGAAGACGTCCGCGACGCGCTCCATGATGGTCGTCAGGGGGTGGCGGGCGCCGGCCGGGGTGCGGTCGTAGGGCAGCGTGACGTCCACGGCCTCCTCGACGAGCACCCGGGCGTCCCGCTCGGCCTCCAGCTCCGCTTGGCGGGCGGCGAGCGCCTTGGAGACGGCGCCGCGGGCCTGGCCCACGCGCTTGCCCGCCTCGGCCTTGGCTTGCGGGGGCAGGGCGCCGATCTCGCGGTTGGCGAGGGACAGCGGCGAGGTACCTCCGGTGTGCGCGGTCTTCGCCTGGGCGAGCGCGTCGAGGTCACCGGCGGCGGCGAAGGCGGCGAACGCCTCGTCCCGCAGGCGCTCGATCTCTTCCGGTTTCAGTGCCTCGACCTCGACTGGGTCGTACGACTTGTTCGGTGCCGACATCTCTTCCCGTGCTTCCGATTGGCTGGTGGCGCGACCCGGCTCGACGACCGCAGGACGCAAAGGTGCCAAAGGTCGAGTCTAAAGGCCGCAGGACGTTCGGGGAGCCCGTGGGCGGCTCACGCCCTCCCGTCGCCCACCGCCACCCTGGCTGATTGCTACGCAAACCCCTCTAGTTCAGATAGGCGGGCATGCTCACGGGCAGAATAAATCGGAACTCCGCCCCGCCGCCGGGCCCCCGGTCGACGGTGATCGTGCCGCCGTGGGCCTCGACGATGCCCTTGACGATGTAGAGGCCCAGGCCCGTGCCGCCGCGCTTGCTCCCCCGCCAGAAGCGGGTGAAGACGCGGCCCATCGACTCCTCGGGGATGCCGGGGCCTTCGTCGCTCACGGTGACAGCCGTTCCCATCTCGTCGCACGCACCCGGCGCGGGTGCGGGGGCGATCTCAATGGTGACGGTTCCCTCGCCGTGGCGCACCGCGTTTTCCAGGAGGTTCCCGAGGACCTGGTCGACCTTGTCGGGGTCGGCCCACAGGGCGGGCAGCGGCCCCCTGGCCCGGACCCGGAAACGCTCGGGGGTCTGGCCCCCCGCGATGAGCGCCTGGATGTGCCGTGCCACGGCGGCGGAGACGTCGACGGGCTGGCGGCGCAGCTCCAGCCGGCCGGAGTCGATCCGGGAGATGTCGAGCAGCTCGGCGATGAGCCGGGTGACCCGGCCGGCGTCGGCGTCGACGGTCTCCAGCATCAGCCGCTTCTGGTCGTCGGTGAACCGCTCCCACTTGGCGAGCAGGGTCGCGGTGAACCCTTTGACGGAGGTCAGCGGGGAGCGCAGCTCGTGGGCGACCGTGGCGATCAGCTCGGCGTGGCTGCGTTCGGTACGCCGACGGGCCTCGGTGCCGCGCAGCGAGACCACGACCCGGCGCACCGGGCCGAGCGGATGCTCACGTACGTAGCGGGCGGACACCAGCACCTCACGGCCGCCGGGCAACAGCAGGTTCCGCTCGGGCTGGCCGCTACGGGTGGCGAGACCGCCGTACGGGTCGGTCAGCCTCCACCAGCGCTTGCCCTTGAGATCCTCCAGCGGGAGGGCGGCCTCCAGGGGGCGGCCGATCGCGTCGGCGCGCGGGGTGGCGGTGATGCGGGCGGCGGCGGCGTTGAAGCAGATGACGTGCCCGCTCGCGTCGGCGACGACGAGACCGTCGGGAAGGTCGTCCGGGTCGATGCCGGGGGCGCCCTGGCCAAGGCCGGCGCCGAGACCGTCCGGACCGACCGCCGTCCCGTCCGGCTCGTCGCCCGCAGCACGTGGTGCGGTGGTGTGCGCCGGTCGCGGCGAGCTCATGCCGACAGCCATCTTCCCGTATCCCCACCTCTCGAACCGGTGCAGTGGGCCCCCGAGTTCGTCACCCTACTAGGCGGCGGCGAACCGGCGACACCCTGTGGGGGCGCGGAGAGGAGCGCGCCGGTGGGAGGGGCGCGGGAATGGCCGGGATCGCGTGCTGACGGGCCGTCGAGGCGGCGCGGTGTCAGAGGCTGTCGGGTGACCTCGGGTCGGACAGCGGACGCGGCCCGGCGCGTGCGATTCCGAGGCGGAGGAGGGAGGCGACACGGGTGGGGCCTCCCCCGGTCGAACGGAGCCGAGAGCTTGGGGAAGTCGTCGACCGACGACAGCGCCGGAAGCGCGCGTGCCAGGGCGTGGCCGCCCCGGCCGAGGTCACCCGCCGGCCTCTTACGCGTCGGGGGCGCGCCGCGGACGCTGCGCGCGGGCGGAGGCGTACAGGCAGACGGCGGCGGCGGTGGCGAGGTTGAGACTCTCGGCCTTGCCGTGGATGGGGACGCGGACGACGGCGTCGGCGAGCGCGCGGGTCTCCTCGGGGAGCCCCCAAGCCTCGTTGCCGAAGACCCAGGCGGTGGGGCCGCCCATGGTGCCCTCGTCCAGTTCGCCGTCCAGGTCGTCGGTCCCGGCCCCGTCGGCGGCGAGGATGCGCACCCCGGCGTTCCGGAGGCCCCGCACGGCCTGTTCGACGGGGACGCCGACGGCGACGGGCAGGTGGTAGAGCGAACCGGCCGAGGCGCGTACGGACTTGGGGTTGTAGAGGTCGACCGAGGCGTCGGTCAGGATCACCGCGTCCGCACCCGCGGCGTCCGCGCAGCGCAGTACCGTACCGGCGTTCCCGGGGTCGCGTACGTTGGCCAGGACGGCCACCAGCGTGGGCTGCGCGGCGAGAATCTCCTGGAACGGGGTGTCCAGGAAGCGGCAGACGCCGATGAGGCCCTGCGGGGTGACGGTCTGCGAGACGTCGGCGAGGACGTCGTCGCCGGCCAGGTGCACCCGGGCACCCGCCCTGTGGGCGGCCTCGACGATGTCGGTGTACCGGTCGGCGGCCTCGGGGGTCGCGAACAGTTCGATGAGGGTCGACTCCCCGTCACCGCCCCGGTGCGCGGCGGCCTCGCGTACGGCCTGGGGCCCCTCGGCGATGAACCTGCGCTCCTTGCCGCGGAAGGTGCGGCGGGCCAGCCGGCGGGCGGCGGCGACCCGGGAGGAACGCGGGGAGATCAGTTCGGGGGTGCCCATGGTCGGCGGCGAGCCTCTCTGCGTACGGCTGTGACGGTGTGGTGTGGCGTCGGCGGGTCAACGCACCGGACCCGCAGGCGGCATGCGCCTGCGGGTCCGGTTCGCGTACCTGGAAGGGGGTGCCTGGATCAGGCGGCCTTCGGGGCGTTGACGTCGCTCGGGAGGGCCTTCTGAGCGACCTCGACGAGGGAGGCGAACGCGTTGGCGTCGTTGACCGCGAGCTCGGCCAGAATCTTGCGGTCCACCTCGATGTTGGCGGCCTTCAGACCCTGGATGAGGCGGTTGTACGTCATGCCGTTCTGGCGGGCAGCGGCGTTGATGCGCTGGATCCACAGCTGACGGAAGTCGCCCTTGCGCTTCTTGCGGTCGTTGTAGTTGTAGACCAGGGAGTGGGTGACCTGCTCCTTGGCCTTGCGGTACAGGCGCGAGCGCTGCCCGCGGTAGCCCTTGGCCGCCTCGAGGATTGCCCGGCGCTTCTTGTGGGCGTTGACTGCCCGCTTGACGCGTGCCACTTGTTAACTCCTTGTAGCGGGGCCGTGGGTGTCCTCACACGGCCCGGAAACGAATTGGTCCCGGTGTGATCGAGGTCGTGCCTCCGGGGCGAGCCGGAGGCCGAACCTCACTTGCCGAGAAGCTTCTTGATCTTCTTGGCGTCGGCCGGAGCCACGACGACCGTGCCGGTCAGCGAGCGGGTCTTCTTGGACGACTTGTGCTCGAGAAGGTGGCGCTTGCCGGCCCTCTCGCGGAGCACCTTGCCGGAGCCGGTGATCTTGAAGCGCTTGCTGGCACCGCTGTGCGTCTTGTTCTTCGGCATCGCGCCGTTCTCTCCTCGTCAGTGGCGCCCCTCACGGTGCGGGGCACCGGACTGCAGGGGCGTCAGATCTCTATGGGATTCCGGGATGACCCGGGGGCGCCTGGATGGCGGCCCCCGAAGGTCACGCCTCGGAAGGTGTCTCGGCCGGAGCCTCGACCGCTTCGGCCGGAGCCTCGGCGGTGTCGCCCTCGGACGGTGCGTCGGTCGTGCCCTGACGCTCCGCCTTGCGGGCGGCCTGGGCCTCACGGGCCTCGGCCATGGCTTCGGTCTTCTTCTTGTGCGGGCCCAGAACCATGATCATGTTCCGGCCGTCCTGCTTCGGGTTGGACTCGATGAAGCCCAGGTCCTCCACGTCCGAAGCGAGACGCTGGAGCAGTCGGAAGCCCAGCTCGGGGCGGGACTGCTCACGACCACGGAACATGATCGTGATCTTGACCTTGTCGCCCTGCTTGAGGAACCGGACGACGTGACCCTTCTTGGTGTCATAGTCGTGCGGGTCGATCTTCGGCCGGAGCTTCATCTCCTTGATGACCGTGTGCGCCTGGTTCTTGCGCGCCTCACGGGCCTTCATGGCCGACTCGTACTTGAACTTCCCGTAGTCCATGAGCTTGCACACGGGCGGACGGGCTGTCGCCGCCACCTCGACCAGGTCGAGGTCATACTCCTGTGCGAGTTCCAGGGCCTTGGCAAGCGGAACAATCCCGACCTGCTCGCCACTGGGACCGACAAGTCGGACCTCGGGAACGCGAATCCGGTCGTT
Organism: Streptomyces sp. SM11; assembly: GCF_002910905.1. Classification (GTDB taxonomy): domain Bacteria; phylum Actinomycetota; class Actinomycetes; order Streptomycetales; family Streptomycetaceae; genus Streptomyces. The sequence goes on from NZ_NEUE01000300.1 coordinate 111,601, forward strand.
GATGCGGGGCTCGGCGCTGATGGATCCTCCTCGGTAGCACCACGCGACCGCCTGGCGGACAGCCGCGTAACGTCTTATGAACGTCAAGACCAACCGAGCCGAAGCGCAAAAATGCCCCGGACGGGACACAGGCGAGGCTCCAGGAACTACCGGAGCACCGCCGCGGTCAACCGCGGGGCGCATCTGACGGCTCCATCGTCCGTACGGAACGATGGGCACCGCCTGACCGGTGACCCGCCGTCCGGTGAGGACAGCCAGGTGGGAGATCGGAGCCTCCACTTGTGGGCCGGGCACATCGATGTCCGGCCGGTCGTTACACAAGGTTAGCAGCCCGGCCCCGGGTGCGCTAATCCTGCGCCCGGCCGCTGTCGGGACCGCCCTCCCGCGCGGTCCTGACAGCGGCTCCCGCGCGCGGGAGGGCGGCGGCCTGGCCTTATCGTGTGGGCATGAGTGACGCGACCCCCAGCAGTGAGAACCCCGGCTTCGACGACATGGCCCGCGACATCGCGGAGGTCCCCGCGGTCGAGGTGATCGTGACGGTCGCCGTCAACCTGATGAGCGCAGCCGCCGTGAAGCTCGGCCTCACCGAGGAGGGCGAACAGCACAAGGACCTCGACGAGGCCCGCAAGCTGGTCCAGGCACTGGCCGGGCTGCTCGACGCGAGCGCCACGGAGATCAGCACCTTCCACGCCTCGCCGCTGCGCGACGGCCTGAAGTCCCTCCAGCTCGCTTTCCGTGAGGCCTCGCTGGTCCCGGACGAGCCCGGCCACGGCCCCGGCGAGAAGTACACCGGCCCGGTCTACGGCTAGCATCCCCCTCCCCCGTACGCCAGGGAGCCCGCCGTCCCCCCGTGGGGCGGCGGGCTCCCTCGTGTGCGCGGCCGGGACGGTTCGCGGTTCCTCAGATGGCGTCCTCGGTCTCTTCGGGCAGGACGTTGGGGAAGGGGTGGGTGAGCCGGTGGACGTAGGCGGCGACGACTCCGCCGACCAGGGGCGCGACGAGGAACAGCCAGAGCTGGGAGAGCGCGGCGCCGCCCGCGAAGAGCGCCGGACCGAGGCTCCGCGCCGGGTTGACCGAGGTACCGGTCAGCGGAATGCCCACCAGGTGGATCGCGGCGAGCGTCAGGCCGATGGGCAGCCCGTCGAAGCCGGTGACCGCGACCTTGTGGGTCACCGCGAGGACGACGTAGACGAGCAGGAACGTGAGCACCACCTCGGCGAGGAACGCGCCGCCGATGTTGATGCCGACGGCCGACCGGTCGTCGTAGCCGTTGGTGCCGAACTCGCCACTGGTCTCCAGACCCGGGATCTGCTTCGCCAGCAGGAACAGCAGGGCCGCGCCGACGATCGCGCCGAGGATCTGGGCCACCCAGCGCTCGACGGCCGTACGGATGCCGATCCGGCCCGCCATATACATGCCCAGCGTCACCGCGGGGTTGATATGACAGCCGGAGATCGGGCCGAGCGCATAGGCGAGCGCGAGGAGGATGAAGCCGAAGGTGAGGGCGATGCCCACCGTGCCGAGGTATTCGACGGCGACCACCGCGGACCCCACGGCGAAGAACACCAGCAGCAGGGTGCCGAGGAACTCTGACGCCACAATCCGCTTCTGCATGGAACCACCTCGCGAGCTTGGTCGGTCGGCCGGATTCATCCGAATTCCCGACCATTCTCACGGCGGCGGGCGCTTCGCGCCCGTCGGGCCGGAATCGACCCGACGCGTCAGCGGGCGAAGAGGGGCTCCCCCGGTGTGGCCGTGCCGGCGGGGAGAAGGGCCAGGTCCAGGCCGCTCACCAGACGGGCCCGCAGCACCTCGCTGGCCGACAGCGCGCGGGCGATCCGGCGGGCCGCCTCGGCGGGCACCGCGTCCGGGGCGAGGACGAGCGCGAGGGTCCCGTCCGCGCTGCCCGGCCCGAGGTGGGCACGGACCACGGCGGGGTCGGCGGCCACGGCCTCCCGTACGGCGTCGATGACCGCGGGATCCTGGAGCGGGTCGGTGCTGGTGCGGTTCTCGGCGAGGGCCAGGAGCGCCTGCCCGCTCAGCTCGAACGCGACGGGCCCGGCGAGGTCCAGCACGACGGTGTCGGCCTTCTCGTGGGCGGCGGCCTGGAGGGCCTGGTGCAGCGGTACGGCGACGGGGCGCGCCTCCGGGTCCCAGAGCGCCAGCGACGCGGTCGAGGTGAAGGCGGGGAGCGCGCGCCGGTCGCCGGCCCGGAGGGTGGGTACGGCCATGTCGCTGGTCTTCTCGCGCCGGAGCCCCTTCTCGTCCTCCTCGACCTCGCCGAGAACGGCGACGACGGGGACCAGGAGCCGGGCGTCGCGCAGGGCCGCGAGGACCGGGCCGACGGCGCCACGGTCCCGGGACCAGGCGCCCAGGGCCCTGGTCAGGGCGGGGGACGCCGAGCCGTCGTCGTCGGAGAAACCGGGGTCCGGGATGTTCTTGAGCTCCACGGGACGAGGGTAGTGCCTGGCTCCTCGCGGTTCGCCCGCAGGTGGGGCCGGGCGGAGAGCCCAGCGCCCCGCCGTCGCGGGCCTCAGCACCCGGTGGCCCCGGCCGGCAGGGCGTGCGCCTCGTCGCGGGCGTGGGCGACGGGATCCGGGAAGACCTTCAGGCCGTGGGCGGCCAGGGCCCCTTTGTGCAGCAGCATGAGCGCGCAGGCCGGACCGCTGCTGCGGCGATACGTCACCGCCCGGCAGTGGCTCGGCCTGTGCCCGGGGGTGAACGTGGTCGCCGTGGTCACGCTGGCCGACGCCTCGGCCGACGCCGGGGTGACCTGGTGGGCCCACGCCCTGCCGTTCGTCGGCATGCTGTCGCTGGTGGCCGCCACCTTCCTGGAGAGCCGTTCCGCCACCCGGGTGGCCCCTTCGGTGTCGCTGACCGTCCACCGCGCCGCCAGCACCGTGGTCTTCACGGGCTGTACTGGCGGATCCTGCGGCGCTCGGGCGTCACCGCGATCAGCACGCTCATGTTCCTGATGGCTCCCGTCACGGCCGTCCGGGGAGCGCTGACGCTCGGGGAGCCGTTCGGCCCCCGGACCGTGCTCGGCCTGGTGGCGGTGGTCGTGGTGCACCGCGGGGCCGCCCCGCGCGGCGACGGGCCCGCCGGGTCTGCCTCCGGGCCGGATCCGGCCCGGCGTGAGCGGACGGACGCTGTGCCCGGG
>NZ_NEUE01000301.1:0-1458 GCF_002910905.1 Streptomyces sp. SM11
CAGGGCGGATTCAACCGGTCGTCGCAACACCTCGTGATCAGCGAGGTGTGGGATGGTTCGTCGTCAGCAGGCGGCCGATCGGGCGGTACGCCCGAAGTTGAGGTCACCGGGGCATCCGAAATTTCAGCGTCATATCGAGGCGGAGTTCTGGGACGAAATTTCCAAGGGGCTTCTCGCGGAGGAAGCGGCTGGGGTTATCGGCGTGGCGCCGGCGGTGGCCACGCGCTGGTACCGGCAATGTGGGGGCATGCGACCGTTCGATCCGCTGCCGCATTCGGGCAGGTACCTGTCGTTTTCTGAGCGGGAGGAGATCGCACTCCTCAACGCCCAAGAAAAAGGCGTTCGTGAAATTGCGCGGGAAGTCGCACGTGATCCGGGGACGATTTCCCGCGAGTTGCGGCGCAACGCGGCTACCAGGAGTGGCAAGCGTGAATATCGGGCATCGGTCGCGCAATGGAAATCGGACTTGGCCGCACGCCGCCCGAAGACATCGAAGCTGGTGGCCAATCCACGGTTGCACGCCTACGTCCAGGAACGACTGTCCGGACAGATCAGCACGCCCGGCGGCAAGGCGATCGCTGGACCTGCGACAGGCGGGTGGACGGGCCGGAACAAGCCGCACCGCAAGGACCGCGCGTGGGTGCAGGCATGGAGCCCGGAGCAGATCGCGAACCGGATCAAGCTTGATTTCCCCGATGATGAGTCCATGCGCATCAGCCACGAGGCGATCTACCAGGCGCTCTACATCCAGGGCCGCGGGGCGCTCAAGCGAGAGCTGATCCTGTGCCTTCGTACGGGCCGCGCGCTGCGCGCCCCGCGTGCTCGTTCGAGCCGCAAGACCTGGGCGCACGTGACACCCGAAGCGTTGATCAGCGAACGCCCTGCCGAGGTCGAGGACCGTGCTGTTCCCGGTCACTGGGAAGGGGACCTGATTATCGGGCTGGAGCGTTCCGCGATCGGTACGGTCGTCGAGCGGTCAACTCGATTCACGATGCTCGTTCACCTGCCGCGCGAGGAAGGCTACCGGCACAAACACACGGTCAAGAATGGCCCTGCACTGGCAGGTTATGGGGCGATCACGATGAAGAACGCACTCGCCAGCACGATGTCGACGCTGCCTAAGCAACTGGCACGGTCGCTGACGTGGGATCGAGGCAAGGAGATGTCGGCGCACACTCAATTCAAGGTCGAGACTGGCATTCCCGTGTTCTTCGCCGATCCGCATAGTCCATGGCAGCGCGGCACCAACGAGAACACCAATGGGCTCTTGCGCCAGTACTTCCCGAAAGGCACCGATCTCACCAGATGGTCTGCTGAGGAAGTCGAGGCTGTCGCTCACGCTCTCAACAGCAGACCCCGCAAGACGCTCGGTTGGAAGACACCCGCCGAAGCACTCAACGAGCAGCTACAGTTGATTCAACAAGCCGGTGTTGCAACGACCGCTTGAATCCGGTCAGT
>NZ_NEUE01000301.1:1508-2723 GCF_002910905.1 Streptomyces sp. SM11
CAGTTCCGCTATATCAACGAACAGGCCAGAGAGTTCCAGGCGTCCGGCGACCCCGTGATCAGCGTGGACACCAAGAAGAAGGAATTGGTGGGCAACTACAAGAACGGCGGGCGCGAGTGGCATCGGGAGGGCGATCCGGTCCGGGTCCGCACGCACGACTTTCCCGACGCCGATCTGGGCAAGGCGATCCCGTACGGGATCTACGACCTGGCCGCGGATGCCGGCTGGGTCAACGTCGGCTGTGACCACGACACCGCCGCGTTCGCCGTTGCTTCGATCCGCCGCTGGTGGCATGCGGCCGGACGCGCCGCCTACCCGCATTCCCGCCGCCTGCTGATCACCGCGGATGCGGGCGGCTCCAACGGATACCGCACCCGCGCCTGGAAATTCGAGCTGGCCGCCCTGGCCCTTGAGACCGGCCTGGAGATCACCGTATGTCACTTTCCTCCAGGTACAAGTAAATGGAACAAAATCGAGCATCGGCTGTTCTCCCACATCACGATGAACTGGCGTGGCAGGCCGCTGACCAGCCATGACGTCATCGTCGACAGCATCGCGGCGACCACTACCCGCACCGGCCTCACGGTCCGGGCCGAACTCGACACCACCGCCTATGAGACAGGAGTGAGGGTCAGTGACGGGCAGATGACCGCCCTGCCGCTGAACCGCCACGACTGGCACGGCGACTGGAACTACACCCTCCGCCCCGAGGAGCACAGTCGGGACGGAATCCCTCCGATCCTGCCCCAGCTCCAGCCCGGCCCCGGCCGCGCCTGGCTGGTCCACCCGGCTCTGACCGGCATGGACCAGCACCAGTGGGACCAGCTCGTCGGCGAGCTGGCGGCAGCCCGCATGGCCCAGAGAGAAGAAGATCTCCACCAGCGGCGCGGCGGTGACCGGCAGAAGACTCCGGCCGTCGGCCTCTACACCGGCCGACGCCCCGGCCTCACCCTCGTCGACCGGCTCCTGGCCACCCTCCTCTACGAGCGGCTCGGGCTCCCGCAGGTCGTCATCGCCCGCCTCTTCGCGGTCGCACCCCAGACCATCAACCGGCGCATCCGCAAAACCCACCAACTCCTCGACGAGATCGGGCACGTCATCGCCCCGGCCGAGCACCGCCTCGCCACCCTGGACGACCTCGCAGACCTCGCCGCACACCTCGGCATCACCCCAACACCAAAGATCAAGACAGCGAGTTGATAATCGGCAGGCCCT
>NZ_NEUE01000302.1:0-48165 GCF_002910905.1 Streptomyces sp. SM11
GATGCTGAACGGAAAATCGACCTTCGGGAGGGCAGGCGGCAGCATCCGGGCCGCCTGCGGACCGGATGACGGTGACCGGACGGTCAGGCTGCTGTCGGAGTGAGGGCGACTTGGTGGCCGAGGGCTTGGAGCTGGCGGACGAGGTCGCGGGTCTTGCGGGCGGAGTCGAGATGGCGCCGGTGCCAGTCGGCACCAAGCTCCTGACAGGAGGCGTCCGGGTCGTTGATCAGGTGCCAGGCGATGATGAGTATCGAGCGGGCGACGGCGACGAGGGCTTTGGCGTGTCCGCGGCGTTTGACGATCCTGCGGTAGCGGGCGCCGAGGAAGGTGTCGGTGCGGGCGGCGGCGTTGGCGGCCTCGCCGAGCGCGCCCTTGAGCCAGGGATTACCCTGTCCGGCCGGGCCTGTGGTGTGTTTCGCGCCGGATTGGATGGTTCTGGGGCACAGCTTCGCCCATGAGGCCAGGTGCTCGGGGGTGGGGAAGCGGCTCATGTCCGCGCCGATCTCGGCGACAATGGTCTGCGCGGTGGTCGGCCCGATACCGGGAACGGCATCGAGACGTTCGACCAGGACTCGCGCACTCACCGGGGCGGCAGGCTCGTCATCGGCGCCCGTGCCGTCGTGCGGTGTGGTGATCTCCTCCAGCGTCCGGGCTATGAGCCGGTCGAGTTCGTGGACCTGTGTGGTCAGATGATCGACCGTGGCCAGCAGCACCCCGAGCAGCCGAGCGTGGTGGTCCTCGAACTGGCCGGTCAGGGCTTCCACCAGCAGCGCCTTCTTCTTGACCAGGCTGCCCTGGGCAAGCTCGGCGAGGGCACGCGGGTTGCGTTCACCGGCGACCATGGCGTCCATCATGGCCCGCCCCGACAGGCCGAACAGATCCGAGACGGCCCCGGACAGCTTGATCTGCGCGTCCTGCAGGGCCTTGTCCACTCGGTGCTTGTGCCGGGTGCGTTCCTGGACGAACACGGTGCGGGTGCGGGTGAAGTCCCGCAGCTGCCGGACGGGTTCGGGCGGGACGAACGAGGCCCGGACCATGCCGCGTTCAGCGAGCTTCGCCAGCCAGACCGCGTCCAGCCTGTCGGTCTTGGGCCGGCCGGGGACGTTCTTCACGTCACGGGCGTTGACCAGCCAGCACTGAAGGCCGCGGGCTTCCAGCAGGTAGAAGAAGGAGCGCCAGTAGTTGCCTGTCGCCTCCATCACCACGCGCTCGACGCCCTGGCAGACGAGCCGGTCTCCGAGTTCCAGGATCGCATTGGTGGTCGAGGCGACGTTCCAGACCTGCTGGACGCGCCGGCCCTCGATGGTGTCGTGCGGGACGCGCAGGCAGACCATCCCCGATGCTTTGGCGATGTCGATCGCCGCGACCCTGCCCACCGTTCCGTCGTCGTGATCCTCTCTCAACTCCTCCATCACACACTCCCTGTCGTACTCGCGCGGGCGGGGGCTGCCCGGAGAGCCTGAGGGGAACGGAGAAGCTGATCGGCGTGCTCAAGGCGACAGTGTGCGGCCCCTCGGACGACTCCCTCACCAGACTCCTATGCGGGCTCACAGCCCAAACATCGATCGGCGTCGGCGGACAGCCCCCGTACCGATTTTCACGCCCGCGAGGCGTCATCCGCAGGTGAACGGCTGACTCCTATGAAGTCACAAGCGCCCGTCCGGCCGCGTGCGTGGTGACGCCGGGCGGGCCGACAAATCCCAGACAGGACAGTCGAGACGTCAGTCAGTCGGAGGGTCAGACCCACCGGCGGCGTCACCACGAACATCATCACTGTCAGTCGGCGATGGGCAGGTAGACCCGGTTGCCGGCGGCCGCGAACTCCTTCGACTTCTCGGCCATGCCCTCCTCGATCTCCTCCTGCGAACCGCCGTGCTGCCGCCGGATGTCCTGGGAGATCTTCATCGAGCAGAACTTCGGCCCGCACATCGAGCAGAAGTGCGCCGTCTTCGCCGGTTCGGCGGGCAGCGTCTCGTCGTGGAACTCGCGCGCCGTGTCCGGGTCGAGGGCCAGGTTGAACTGGTCCTCCCACCGGAACTCGAACCGCGCGTCGGAGAGGGCGTCGTCCCACTCCTGCGCGCCCGGGTGCCCCTTGGCGAGATCGGCCGCGTGGGCGGCGATCTTGTAGGTGATCACGCCCGTCTTCACGTCGTCCCGGTTGGGCAGCCCCAGGTGCTCCTTGGGCGTGACGTAGCAGAGCATCGCCGTGCCCCACCAGGCGATCATCGCGGCGCCGATGCCGGAGGTGATGTGGTCGTAGGCGGGCGCGACGTCCGTGGTCAGCGGGCCGAGCGTGTAGAACGGCGCCTCCTCGCAGATCTCCTGCTGGAGGTCGATGTTCTCCTTGATCTTGTGCATCGGGACATGCCCCGGGCCCTCGATCATGGTCTGGACGCCGAACCGCTTGGCGATCGTGTTCAGCTCGCCCAGCGTGCGCAGCTCGGCGAACTGCGCCTCGTCGTTGGCGTCCGCGATCGAACCGGGGCGCAGCCCGTCGCCGAGCGAGTAGGTGACGTCGTACGTCGCGAGGATCTCGCAGAGCTCCTCGAAGTGCTCGTAGAGGAACGACTCCTTGTGGTGCGCGAGACACCAGGCCGCCATGATCGAGCCGCCGCGCGAGACGATCCCGGTCTTGCGGCGGGCCGTCAGCGGGACGTACGGCAGGCGCACGCCGGCGTGCACCGTCATGTAGTCCACGCCCTGCTCGGCCTGCTCTATGACGGTGTCCTTGTAGATCTCCCAGGTCAGCTCCTCGGCCCGGCCGTCGACCTTCTCCAGGGCCTGGTAGAGCGGGACGGTGCCGATCGGCACGGGGGAGTTGCGCAGCACCCATTCACGGGTGGTGTGGATGTTGCGGCCGGTGGACAGGTCCATGACCGTGTCGGCGCCCCACTTCGTCGCCCAGGTCATCTTGTCCACCTCCTCCTCGATGGAGGAGGAGACGGCCGAGTTGCCGATGTTGGCGTTGACCTTCACCAGGAACCGCTTGCCGATGATCATCGGCTCGATCTCGGGGTGGTTGACGTTGGCGGGCAGCACGGCCCGGCCCGCCGCGATCTCGTCGCGGACGACCTCGGCCTCCACGTTCTCCCGGATCGCCACGTACTCCATCTCCGGGGTGATCTCTCCCCGCCGGGCGTACGCGAGCTGGGTGACGGGACGCCCGTCGCGGCTGCGGCGCGGCTGGCGCGGACGGCCGGGGAACACGGCGTCGAGGTTGCGCAGTCCGCCGCGCGGCGAGGTGTGCTTGAGCCCGTCGTCCTCGGGGCGGACCGGACGGCCCGCGTACTCCCCGGTGTCACCGCGGGCGATGATCCAGTTCTCCCGCAGGGGCGCGAGGCCGCGGCGGACATCGGTGTCGATCGAGGGATCGGTGTACGGCCCCGACGTGTCGTACAGCGTCACGTCCTTGCCGTTGGTGAGGTGCACCTGTCGGACCGGCACCAGGAGATCCGGGCGCGAGCCCTGGACGTACCCCTTGTGCCAGCCGATGGACTTCCCGGCCTCGTCGTTCGAAGTCCCGTCGCCCGACGTCGTGCCACCGTTCGGCGTTCCGTCGTTCTGGTTCGAGGCAGGCGTGCGTGCGTCCGCTGTGGTCATGAGACCTACTCCCTACGCCGGCATTACCCGGTAACAGGTTCGGCGGTCGGCGCAGCGTGTCCCGTACGGATGTACGGCGATCAGCGCCCTCTCAGCCCGGTGCTCCGAGCTCCCGCGTGTGCAAAGGTACCTCCACGCTAGCGTCCTTTCCGGCGAGCTGACCAGAGGGCCCTCCTGTTCTTGCGATGATCGCCCCGTGACCTCCCCCCAGAGCGACCCCGCGCCTCAGCCGCCCCACGGCCACACACACAGCCACGGGCCGGCCGCTCCGGTCTCCCGGCACCTGCGCAAGGTCATCGCCGCCGTACTGATCCCGTTCGCGACCGCGGTCGTCGTCGGCCTGATCGCGTTCTGGCCGGGCGGCGCGCCCGACCACGAGCGCACCGGCGTCGGATTCGACCGGCAGACCCAGGCCGGCAAGGTCGTCCAAATCGTCAAGGTCGACTGCGCGGACGTCAACGCCGCGCAGGTGCCCCCGACCGGCGACACCTCCACACCCTCGGGCCGGGAGGCGGTCAACGAGCAGGAAGGGGAGTGCGCGAAGGCCACCATCGAGGTGACCAGCGGCGACGACAAGGGCCGCAAGTTCGTCGAGGTGGTCCAGCCCGACGCGCCCCGGCAGTTGAAGGAGGGTCAGGGTGTGGTCGTGGCGTACGCCCCCGACGCGCCGCGCGACCTCCAGTACTCAGTGACCGACGTGAACCGGAAGGTTCCGATGGCGCTGCTGGCCGCGATCTTCGCGCTGGCGGTGGTCGCGGTGGGCAGGCTCCGCGGCGTGATGGCGCTGGTGGCACTGACCGTGTCGTTCGCCGTGCTGACCCTGTTCATCCTGCCGGCGATCCTGCAGGGCTCGAACCCGCTGGTCGTGGCGGTGATCGGGGCCAGCGCGATCATGCTGGCGGCCCTCTACCTGTGCCACGGGGTGACGGCCCGTACGTCTGTCGCGGTCGTCGGCACACTGATCTCGCTGCTGCTGATCGGGCTGCTGGGCTCCCTGTTCATCGGCTGGGCGAGCCTGAGCGGCAACACCGACGACAACACCGGCCTCATCCACGGCCTCTACCCGGACATCGATATGAGTGGTCTGCTGCTGGCCGGTGTCATCATCGGTTCGCTCGGGGTCCTCGACGATGTGACGGTCACTCAGACCTCCGCCGTCTGGGAACTGCACCAGGCTGACCCGCAGATGGGTTGGAAGGGGCTGTACCGGGCAGGTATCCGGATCGGAAGGGACCACATCGCCTCGGTGGTCAACACCCTGGTGCTGGCGTACGCGGGCGCGGCGCTGCCGCTGCTGCTGCTCTTCTCCATCGCCCAGAGCAGTGTGGGGACGGTGGCCAACAGCGAGCTGGTCGCCGAGGAGATCGTTCGCACGCTGGTCGGGTCGATCGGCCTGGTCGCCTCGGTACCGGTGACCACGGCGCTCGCCGCGCTGGTCGTCTCCGCGGACCGTCCGGGGCACGGCGGCGCACAGGCGGCTACGGCCGCGCCCGCGCGGTCGGGCCGGGGCCGTCGTCGCAGGAAGGGATGACGGGCCGACGGGTACACCCGGTCAGCCGGCGTTCTGCTCCTCGGCGAGGATGCGGCCGAGCGCATCCTCCAGGTTCCCGTCGAAGTCACCCAGCGTGTGCTCCTGGCCGAGCGGCACCAGCTTGTCCGTCCGGTCGAGAAAGGCCACCAGCGGTGCCGTACCCGCTCGGAACAGCGCACGGTCCTCGCCGACCTGGAGCCGGATGTGCACATCGCCGAGGCCCTCGGGTTCGGTCGGGCCGATGTGCACATCTCCGTCGCCGCTCGGACTGTTGAGCCCGTCCAGCAGCAGCTCACGGCCGAACGCCCAGGTCACAGGGGCATCGCCGGGCAGGTGGAACGTCATCCGGATGGCGTACGGATCGCCGACCTCGTACCGGAGCTCCACCGGAATACGGAACGAGAGCTCCTCGGAGACGAGGAAGCTCATCATGACCTCTGCTTGAACCGACTCGCGCATCGTTCAACCCCGCAGTAGATGAAACTGGCCAGGAATGATCCCCCATGGCCCTATTGACGCCATCGTGGTGCACGCGATAGCAGATCACAAGGAGTGATTTTTCAGATACTGATAGAGAACACGAACGAACGCAAGAGGCTGGCGACTTCGCCACGTAGCTGTTCGACTGCGGGCAGCAACCGTTCTTCGCGGTCCAGGGGTACGGAAATGGCCATCGCCGCAATGGTGGCACCGGCCATGACGGGAATCGCGGCGCACACGGTCCCCAGTGCGTACTCCTGGCGTTCGATGACCGGTTCACCTCGTCGGAGGGTACGCAGCCGTTCCAGAAGTGTGGCGCGATCTCGCACTGAGTAACGGGTGAGGGGGCGCACGGGATGCCGGTCGAGGTGGTCCTCGCGGGCCCTCTCGTCGAGTTGGGCGAGCAGACACTGGCCGATGGCGTGTGCGTGGGCGGTCTCCCGGAACGAGGCCCACTCCTCCACCGCAGGGGTGTCGGGAGCGTCCGCGACCGCGATGAGCTCGATCTCGCCGTCGCAGTAGACGGCGCAGTACACCGGGGCCCCGATGGCGTCCCGCCAGTAGCCGAGGGAGTCGGCGACGGAGGCGGGGCGTGGGTGGCTCCTGACGCCGGGGGCGGCGATCAGGTTCTCGGCGGCCGCGCCGAAGTGGAAGACACCGTTCTCGCGGCGGAGGTAGCCCTCATGGGTGAGAGTCCGCAGCAAGTGGTAGGCGGTCGGCAGCGGTAGCCCCGCCTCACGTGCCAGCTGCTTGGCGGGAGCCCCGTCCCGATGAGCGCCCACAGCCTCCAGCAGCCTCAACGCCCGCTGAACCGAACCGATCAACGTCGGGACAGCGGTACTCGATGCCGTGGTCAAAGGTCACCCCCAGGCATGGTGACGGGCCGTCGGCCCTCCCGTGGGGGCCGCCCCCACGAGCCTGCCGCGATCCCGAGGACCGGAGGGGACCGGAGATCCGGTGACCCGTGACCGGCGAGGACCGGTCCGGGCGCCGGCGATCGGAGGCCAACGACCGGACTGTCGTACCCAGGATCGATCAGGCGATCGATGTGGTGACGGAGGGCCACATTCCGGATGGCGGCAGTGGTTTGCCACTGTATCGGCCGCCTGCGGCAGACGGGTGGTTTCCTCCGGGACTTAGCTCTGCTGGGCTAATCAGCCCTGGCCGCGCCGCGTCCTGCGGGCCCCGGACGGAACGCGGGCCGACCCCCGCGCCGGCCCGCGTTCCGTGTACTACCAGTCACCGCGAGAGGACGACGACATGAACTTGCGGACGACGAAGACCAGCCCGCCGACCACGACGACGAAGACCAGCACCTTGAAGAGCAGGCTGATCACGAAGCCGATCACGCTGGCGATCAGTCCGCCGAACACGAAGATCGCGATGACGGGCACCGCGATCCACTTCACCCACCAGGGCATTCCCGCGTATATCTCCCGCACGGCCATCGCCTCTACCTCGTCTCTCTGAGTCCTTGCCTCGATGCTAAGGGCGCGAACCCCCCGGCGGGTGGCCGGCAGCCCTTGAACACCCCTGATCGAGCCCCTAGGGATCCCCGAGGACGCGCGCGCCCGACACCGTCAGGGACCAGGCTCCTCAGCCCTCGGGCGGCGAGAAGACGACCATCACCCTCAGGTCCTCGGTGATGTGGTGGAACTTGTGGGCCACGCCCGCGGGCACGTAGACGACGCTTCCCCTGCCGACCTGCGTCGTCTCCATCCCCACCGTGATCGCCGCTCGCCCGCTGACGACGAAGTAGACCTCGTCCTGCTGGTGCGGCAGCTGCGGATCGAGCTCTCCCACGGCCAGGGCGTACAGGCCGACGGACATATTGCGTTCCCGCACGAACTGCAGGTAGGCGCCGTCGTTGGCGGCGCGCTCCGCCTCCAGCTCGTCCAGTCTGAATGCCTTCATGGCCCGTTCCGCCCCTTGTGCCCACGCTGTCGGCTGTACCTGTGCTGCCGGTGTCCACCACCGGTCATGTCTGCCACGATCAGACACATGAAGAATTTCGTAGTCAAGACGATCGCCAACGCGGGTGCGCTGGCCGTTGCCATCTGGCTGATCGGCAACATCACGCTGGAGGGCGGCAGCACGGGCCGCAAGGTCCTCACCCTTATCCTCGTCGCGCTGATCTTCGGGCTGGTGAACTCCCTGGTGAAGCCGGTGGTCCAGCTGCTGACGTTCCCCTTGTTCATCCTGACGCTGGGATTGATCACCCTGGTGGTCAACGCCCTGATGCTGATGCTGACCTCCTGGCTGGCCGGCGTGTTCGATCTCAGCTTCCACGTCGACGGGTTCTGGACGGCGGTGCTCGGCGGACTGATCATCTCGGTCGTGTCCTGGGCGCTCAATGTCATCCTGCCCGACGACAACTGATTCCGGGGTTCCGGGCCTCCGGGGAAGGCCTTTCCCGGGCCTCTGAAAGAGTGCAGGGCACACCGGTCCACCGCCGGGGAGATCAGTGAAGGAGCAGGCATGAGCACCATGGGCGACGGTACGCGTGCGGTACGCGCCGGGCTTCCCGCACCGGAGCAGTTCGAACCCACGCTGCCCGGCCCGGTCTTCGCCGCGCACTTCCACCTTTCCGGCGACCCGGTGGGCCCCTACACCTACGGCCGGGAGACCAACCCGACCTGGACCCACCTGGAGCGGGCCATCGGCGAGCTGGAGGCTCCCGGTGAGGAGGTGGGCACGACGGTGTTCGCCTCGGGCATGGCGGCGATCACCGCGGTGCTGCTCTCCCAGGTCCGCGCGGGCGACGCCGTGGCCCTGCCGGACGACGGCTACCAGGCGCTGCCGCTCGTACGGGAGCAACTGGCGGCGTACGGGGTCGAGGTCCGGACCGCGCCGACCGGCGGCGACGCCCAACTGGCCCTGCTGACCGGGGCAAAGCTGCTGTGGATCGAGAGCCCGTCCAACCCGGGCCTGGACGTCTGCGACATCCGGCGGCTGGTGGAGGCCGCGCACGCGGCGGGCGCGCTGGTCGCCGTCGACAACACCCTGGCCACCCCGATCGGCCAGCGCCCGCTGGAACTGGGCGCCGACTTCTCGGTCGCCAGCGACACCAAGGGCATGACCGGGCACGGCGACATCCTGCTCGGCCATGTGACCTGCCGCGATCCCCTGCTGACGGCCGACGTACGGCGCTGGCGGAAGGTCGTCGGGGCGGTTCCGGGGCCGATGGAGGCCTGGCTCGCGCACCGCTCCCTGGCCACCCTCCAGCTGCGCATCGACCGGCAGTGCACCACCGCCCTCGCTCTCGCCGAGGCGCTGGCGGGGCGCCCGGGGGTCACCGGGCTGCGGTATCCGGGGCTGCACACCGACCCGTCGTACGTCGTCGCGGTGCGCCAGATGCGGCGCTTCGGGTCCGTGGTGTCCTTCGAACTGGCCGACCGGGACACCGCGGAACGCTTCCTGTCCGCGCTGCGCCTGGTCGACGACGCGACGAGTTTCGGCGGCGTCCGGTCCACCGCGGAACGCCGGGGCCGCTGGGGCGGCGACGCCGTAGCGGAGGGTTTCATCCGCTTCTCGGTCGGCGCGGAGGACCCCGAGGACCTGCTCGCCGACGTCGACCAGGCGCTGGACACGGCGGTCCGGTAGGCCTGGGGAGTTTCAGACGGTCCTCCACGGGCCACTCTCTTGCCATGACCGAACGTCCTGTGGTCAAGCGCACCGCACGCGCCATCCTGCTAGACGGCGACGATCTCGTCCTGATCAAGCGTACGAAGCCGGGAGTCGATCCGTACTGGCTCACGCCCGGCGGCGGGGTCGAGCCGGAGGACGCCACCGTCGTCGAAGCGCTGCACCGCGAGGTCGACGAGGAGCTCGGTGCCAAGATCGTCGACGTGGTCCCCTGCTTCGTCGACACCGTGGAGCACATCGCGGACGGCGGCGTGACGGGAGTGAAGGTCCAGCACTTCTTCGTCTGCCGACTGGTGTCGATGGATGTCTCCCTGCGGCACGGCCCGGAGATCGACGAGCCCACCGGGGAGTACGAGATCGTCCGGGTGCCGTTCAGCCGGGTCGGGATCGCGGCCGTGCACCTCGTGCCGCTGTCCCTGCGGCACTACCTGGACGGCAACATCGAAGGCGTACGGGCGATGCACGCCCCCGACCTGGGCTGACGTCTCCCGGGCCGGGCAGGCGCCCCGGGCTCGCCGGGGCGCGTACTCCCCGGCCGGTACGCGTGGACAGTCCCGCTGCCGGACGCCCCGGGGTGTCCGGCCCGGCATCGTGTTTCACGTGAAACCACTCAAGCGTCCCGTGCGCCGAGGAATCCTCGTCGCCCATGTCGCCGTCTCCGTCAGCCGGCTCGGGCTGACCGTCGGTCTGCTGGCTCTCGGCCTCACCTCGTTCCTCACCGGAGACCTCTGCGCCCCGGCATCAACGCGGCCGTCGCCTACGAGGTGGTGGACTTCGACCTCGTGATCGCGCCGTCGGTGGCCACGGCCACCTACCTACCGCGATCTCGGTGCTCAAGCCCTGAGGGCCCACCCGGCGCGGCAGGCGGCTGAGGATCTCGGCCAGTTCCGCGAAATCGGTGGACGTGCGATCGCCCCGTCAGACAGCCTGACCCCATGCACAGCCCATCACCCCACTCCCTCGTCGACCTGCCGATCCGGCATCTCAACCGGGGAGATCTGGTCCCCTGCGCCGATCTCTGCGAGGACCGTGGCTGGCCACGCGACGAACACCGGTGGGGGCTGCTCCTCTCGGCCGGCACCGGGTACGGGATCGACGCACCGGACGGCAAGGGCCTGGCGGGGACCTGTCTGACCATGCCGTACGGATCCGACCTCACCGCGGTCGGCATGCTCCTCGTCGCCGAACGCTACGCACGTCAGGGGCTCGCCCGGCGGCTCATGCGGTACGTGATGGAGGCGGTGGGAGACACCCCGCTCGCGCTGTACGCCACCGAGCAGGGACAGCCGCTCTACGAAGACCTCGGCTTCTCCCCCGTGGGCAGGACCGAACGCATCGGCGGCCGTTTCGGGGCTCCCGGCTCCGGCGGCTCCGCCTCGGCCGTGGTCTCTCCCTCCCGCGCGCCCTTGACCACACGCCCGGCCGCGGCGGACGACCTGCAGGCGATGGTCCGGCTCGACCTCCCCGTGTTCGGCACCGACCGGACGCACCTCCTCGCCCGGCTGCCCGCCTTCTCCGACCGGCTCCAGGTCGCCGAGGAGCACGGCGAGCTGGTCGGCTACGCGGCGCTCTGGCCGAGCGGGCACGCCGAGGTGGTCGGGCCGCTGGTCGCGCGGGACACGGCCACCGCGCAGGCCCTGGTCGCGTCCTTGGCCGCCACGACGGACCGGCCGCTGCGTACCGATGTCTACGCCCGGCACAAGGAGCTGCTCGGCTGGCTGGCGGAGCGCGGGCTGGAGCCCCTCGCCCGGACCACCGTGATGACATACGGCATCCCGGACCTGCCGGGAGACGCCGCCCGCAGGTTCGCCCCGCTCACCGTCGCGACGGGCTGACGGGCTTACGGGCTTACGGGCCGCATCGTGGATCAGCCGCACCGCACGAGGGCGGTGCGGCTGATCCACGGTGCGGCCGATTCTCGGTGCGGCTGTTCCGCGGCCCCTGGCGTTCAGTGCCGGGCCACCGCCATGGTGACCGGTTCGAGGCTGCTCCCGGCGACGATCCGGTCCTTGCCGGTCCCTCGGCGCTCCAGCAGGCTGGAGAACACGGCGAGGACCAGGGCTGACGCCGCGAGCACGGCGCCGACCCAGTTGGGGGCGGTGTAGCCGAGACCGGCCGCGATCACGAGGCCGCCGAGCCAGGCGGAGAGGGCGTTGCCAAGGTTGAAGGCCCCGGTGTTGACCGCGGAGGCCAGCGTCGGCGCACCCGCGGCCTGGTCGAGGACCCGCTTCTGCAGCGGAGGCACGGTCGCGAAGCCCAGGGCGCCGATCAGGACGATGGTGGCGGCCGCGGCGGCCTTGTTGTGGGCGGTCACGGTGAACAGGCCGAGGACGACGGCGAGCGCGCCGAGCGAGACGTACAGCATGGGCATCAGGTGGCGGTCGGCGAACCTGCCTCCGATCAGGTTGCCGCCCACCATTCCGAGGCCGAAGAGGACGAGCAGCCAGGTTACGGACGAGGCCGAGTAGCCGGCGACCTCGGTCATCATCGGGGTGATGTAGGTGATCGCGGCGAAGACTCCGCCGAAGCCCAGAACGGTCATGGCCATCGCCAGCAGCACCTGGACGTTGCGGAACGCGGCCAGCTCGTGGCGGATGCGCACGCTTTCCGCCCTGGGCTGGTCCGGGACGAGCTTCGCGACGCCGAGCAGTCCCATGACGCCGAGAGCGGCGACGACGAGGAACGTGGTCCGCCAGCCCGCGGTCTGTCCGATGAACGTGCCGAGCGGAACGCCGACGACGTTGGCGACGGTGAGCCCGGTGAACATCATGGCGATGGCCCCGGCCTTCTTCTGCGGGACGACCAGATCGGCCGCGACCACCGAGCCGATGCCGAAGAAGGCACCGTGCGCGAAGGAGGCGATCACGCGTCCGGCGAGCATGACTCCGAAGACGGGGGCGAGCGCGGACACCACGTTGCCCACGATGAACAGCCCCATGAGGAGCATCAGCATGCGCTTACGGGTGATGCGGGTGCCCAGCAGCGTCAGCAGCGGGGCGCCGAGGACCACACCGAGCGCGTAGCCGGTCACCAGGAAACCCGCGGTCGGGATCGAGACCTGGAAGTCACCAGCGACCTCGGGGAGCAACCCCATGATCACGAACTCTGTCGTTCCGATCCCGAATGCCCCGATGGCGAGGGCGAGGAGCGCGAGCGGCATGGGTTTCACCTTCCCTGAAGATTGCGTCTGCGCCTTACGAGCGTCCACAATAATTGCAGACGCCGTTTATTTGCAAGCGCGGGCTATTGCGGATGTCCCCTATCCTGGAGTCACGCGGCTCCCGTACGGAGGAGAGAGAAATGACGGCGACCGACCCCGCCCTGACCACCATCGCCCAGAGCTGGTGCGCCCTCTCGCTGCTCCACGGGAAGATCGAGGCCCGTATCGAGCGGGCACTCCAGGCTGGCCACGGACTCAGCGCACGCGAGTACTCCCTGCTCGACGTGTTGAGCCGACAGCACAACGGCACCGGCGGACATCTCCAGATGAAGCAGGTCGCCGACGCCGTCGTCCTCAGCCAGAGCGCCACCACCCGGCTCGTCACCCGGCTCGAGGACCGTGGGCTGCTGACCCGCTACCTGTGCGACACCGACCGTCGGGGTATCTACACCGACGTCACCGAGGCCGGGCTCACGCTGCTGGAGGCCGCCCGGCCGACGAATGACAGCGCGCTGCGGACGGCCCTGGACGAGGCGGCGGAGAACCCGGAGCTCGCTCCCCTGGTCAAGGCGGTCGAAGAGCTGAAGGCCCCGGTCTGACCGGCCCTGAACGACGAGTCGCCCTCCGGGGCCGCCGTCCTAGGATGCCGATCATGAGTGATCTCGAAATACGCCCCGTCGCCCCGGACGACCTGGCCGCGGTGGTCGCGATGCTCGCCGACGACCCCCTGGGCGCACAGCGCGAGTCCCCGGACGACCTCACCCCATACCGGCAGGCGTTCCAGCGGCTGACCGACGACCCGAACCAGCACGTGGTCGTCGCTGTTCGCGAGGACCGGGTCGTCGGCACCCTTCAGCTGACTGTCATCCCGGGGCTGTCCCGCCGTGGCGCAACCCGCTCGGTCATCGAGGGCGTCCGCGTCCATGGCGACGAGCGCGGCAGCGGCCTCGGCACTCAGCTCATCCAGTGGGCAGTGGACGAATCCCGCCGCCAGAACTGCCAGTTGGTGCAGCTGACCTCGGATGTCACTCGCGAAGACGCACACCGCTTCTACGAGCGGCTCGGCTTCACGGCCAGCCATGTGGGCTTCAAACTGGCGCTCTGACGTGAGGGGGGCGGGTGGGTGTTTCACGTGAAACACCCACCCGCCCCCACGGGGCGCATCGTCGATCAGGGTTGCTCGGACGCCCCTGCCCGGACCTCAGCCGCCGAGACCGCGCCAGCCCTCCGCGTCCACACCCCCGGGTACGGCCGCCCCCGCCTCGTAGGGCTCCCGGGTGAAGACGAACGAGCCGAGGTCGAGGTGGTCCACCGAGCCGTCGTCCTTACGTACGACGCGCAGGGTCTCCCCCGCGTAGTAATCGTTCTGGCCCGTCCAGGTGCCGTCCGATCGATACGTGAAGGCTGCGCCGCGCCCCTTGCCGCCCAGTGGCGTGAGCTGCAGGCCCCGGTCCCCCGTGAGTCTCAGCGTGAACGTGCTGGTGCCCCAGTGCCAGATCCCGGTCAACGCGAGCAGTTCGTCGTCCACCTCGGGCAGCGGGCACCAGGGGTCCGGGATCCGCGGCTCGGCCTCGATGACGATCCCCAGGAGTTCGGCGGCCACCATCGCTGCGGGCAGTCCGGAGGTGGCATTGGCGAGGACAACCGCCGACACGTCCTCATCCTCGCTGAACCAGAGGCCGGCGACGAACCCGGGAAGCGATCCCGAATGACCGAAGAGCGCCCGCCCTTCGCCGCCCACGATCTGGAGACCGAGACCGTAACCACTGCCACCCGTCTCGACCGGTGCGGCGGGCGTCCGCATCTCCCGCACGGAGGACGCCGACAGCACCCGGTCGTCGCCCTCGGTCAGGAAGGCGGCGAACCGCAACAGGTCCGCCGCTGTGGACCAGAGCTGCCCGGCGGGGGCCATGATCCCGAGGTCCTCGGCGGGTTCGCTCAGCATGACGTCGGCCCAGGGGTGGACGGCCCAGCCACCGGCGTGCGGTGCCACGGGCCCGCTCGTCGTGCGGTGCATGCCCAGCGGCTCCAGGATATCGCGGCGCAGCGCCTCCTCCCAGGAGATGCCGCGTACCGCTTCCACCAGCGAACCGAGCAGGGTGTAACCAGGGTTGGAGTAGTGATGGCGATGACCGGACGGGTGCGTCTGCGGCCGGTCACCCAGCACGTCGGCGATCTCGGGCCGCAGGCTACCGGGCGTCCGCTCCCACCAGGGGGCGGGTGCTTCGGCGCCCAGCCCCGCGCTGTGGCCCAGCAGCTGAAAGACGGTCACCCCGCCCGCCCCCGTACCGGGAAGGTGCTTCTCCAGGGGATCGTCCAGGTCGATCAGCCCCTCGTCCCGCAGCCGCAGAACCAGGACGGCCGTGAACGTCTTGGTGATCGAGCCGATCCGGTACTGCGTATCAGCGTCGGGAGCATGCCCCTCGACGCACGTACGCGCCCCGCTCCAGGCCGTACGCCCCTGTCGCCCCACCGCGGCGACGAGTGACGGCGCACGGCCGTCCCGCTGCGCGACGGCGATGCGGTGCAACAGAGCGCGCCGGGTACTGGGAAGCAGGGCTTCGTCGATAGAGGTCATGGTCCAACCCCTACCCGACGGGCCCCTCCTTGACGAACTCTTTTCCGCGGAGTCGAGCCGGCGGATTCCAGACCCGCGCAGGGCAGGGCCCGGTGCTGGAACTCCGCCTGGAGGCGACCCACCGCCCCGAACCGCGCACCCAGCCGGCCAGAACCATGCGCGCCGGCACGAGAGCCCCATGACGTGGGGTCAGGCGGCCCCGGTGTGGTGATCCAGCAAGCGGGTGAGCAACCGGACGAGCTGGTCGCGTTCCGACGGGCTCAGCGGCGCGAGCAGTTCGCCTTCCAGGTCGTCCAGCGTCTCGTCCAGCAGGCACAGGTGCCGACGGCCCCGGGAGGAGATCGTGATGACGTTGCGTCGCCGGTCCTCGGGATCCGGCACCCGCACGACGAGACCGCGCTCGGCCAGCTCGTTGAGCACGCCGACCATGTCGCTCCGATGGATGCCGGAGCGACTGCTCAGCTCGGCCTGGCTGCCCGGCCCGTACTCCTGCAATGAGGCGAGCACCGCGTAGTGCCACTTGCGCGCGTCGACCTGAACCAGCCCATCGGTGATCAGCCGGTCCGACCGCACGGTCAGCTGCGACAGCAACCGGCTCGGCCGCCGGCGCAGCCTGTCGGGCGTCCGAGGAGTGCTGTCGTCGGGAATGCCCACGGTTTCGGCTCCGCCCATGACGTCCACTCTCTCCTTGCGCCGGTCCGACGGACGCTGTACGTTCACTCGCGCCGAAAACGTTGGTGCGACGAACGTTAGCGCCACAAACGTCAACGGCGAACTCCCAGGAAGGAAGATCCGCCATTCCCGCCAAGACAGTACAGATCCCCACCGAGGACGGCCTGGCCGACGCCTTCGCCGCCTACCCCGAGCACGGCGAGCGGCATCCAGGGGTACTGATGTACGCGGACGGCTTCGGCATCCGGCCCGTACTGCGGGAGATGGCCCGCGAGCTGGCGGGACACGGGTACTACGTGCTCGTCCCCAACTTCCTCTACCGGCACGGCCCGGCGCCACTCATCGACCTTCCCGAGCACATCGGGGATGCGGACCGGTCCGCGCTCGTCGCCCGGCTGATGCCCCTGATCGAGGCGCACACCGCCGAACGCGTACGGCGCGACGCCGACTCCTACCTCAGGTTCCTCACGGCCCAGCCCGAGGTCGCCGCCGGACCGGTCGCGGTGACCGGCTACTGCATCGGCGGCCTCCTGGCGACGCGCACCGCCGCGGCCCACCCCGGCCAGGTGGCCGCCGTCGCCGCGTTCCACGCCCCTGTCGCCGCCGACGGGCCCGACAGCCTGAGCCGTCTCACCGCCGAGGTGCACTTCGGCCACGCGGAGACGGACATCACGCCCGAGGCACTCGCCGAGCTCAACAGGTCCCTGGACGCCGCAGGAATCGACTACACCTCCGAGATCTACCCCGGCACCGTCCACGGCTTCACCATGTCCGACACCGACGCCTTCGACCCGGCCGGACTGCGGCACCACTGGGACCGCCTGCTTCCCCTCCTCGCCCGTGCAGGGCAGGCGCCGCCCGTCCACACCCGGCCCGCTCCACACGCGACATGACCAGGAAGGGCCGTCGTCCTGCTCACGAGGGCGGCTGAGTCGTCATGGCTGTCCGGACAGCCTTCGCGGCCTCGCTGCCGAACGGCGGCGGCCGGAGGGGACGATGAACACAAGTGAGCGAGGTGAACGTGCCAGGCGACCGGGTAGGACCGGCACTCTCCCCGTCCTTCAGGTGCCGCAGGCGTTGCCCGCCGTCGTGCACTTCCCTGTCGGGTTCTTCGTTCGCGTTCTGGCCAGAGTTCCCTCTGATCCCGCTGCGGCCAGGCAGGAGCATGTCGGTGTCCCTGAACGCCACGACGTGGCGATCGGTCCGATGCGGAGTGCGGTCAGCGCTTGCGAGCGGTGGCGATGATGACGGGCAGCAGCACGAGGGCGATGACTGCTCCGGTGACGGCCAGGGCGGAGTAGCTGGTGGTGGCGACGACGAGGCCGGAGATCATGCCGCCGGCGGCGCCGGCCATGGCTACGGCGACGTCGACGAGTCCCTGGGTCTTGGCACGGGTGGCCAAGGGGGCGGCGTCGGTGACGATGGCGGTGCCGCTGACCAGGCCGAAGTTCCAGCCGAGGCCGAGCAGGATGAGGGCGAGGGCGAGCAGGGCGACCGAGTCGTCCGGTGCGGTGGCGGCGAGGATGCCGGAGGCCAGGAGCGTGAGGGCGGCCCAGACGACGATGGATGCGGAGCCGAAGCGGTCGACGAGTCGGCCGGTCAGCGGTGAGGGCAGGTACATGGCGCCGACATGCAGGGCGATGACCAGACCGGAGGCGCCGGCGCCGTGGCCGTGGGCGTGCATGTGGACGGGGGTCATCGTCATGACCGCCACCATGACGATCTGCGTGAGGACCAGGACCAGGACTCCCAGCCTCAGGCTCGGCCCGCGCCGTACGGTGCGCGGCGCGGATGCCTCAGGCACGCTCGTTCGCTGTGCCGCACCCATGCCCGTGTCGGTGTGAAGAGTGCGGGCGATCAGGAGGGGGTCGGGGCGCAGCCAGATCAGCAGGACGACGGCGGCCAGGGTGAAGGCAGCGGCGGCGATGACGAAGAGGCCGGTGAGGCTGGGCAGGCCGAGCACTTCTGCCAGGTTGCCGGTGGGGCCGGCGAGGGCGGGGCCGGCCACACCGCCGACGGTGGTGGCGACCAGGACGGTGGAGATGGCGCGGGCGCGGTGGGCCGGTGCGGCGAGGTCGGCTCCGGCGTAGCGGGCCTGAAGGTTGACGGCGGTGCCGGCGCCGTAAAGGAACAGGGCAACGAAGAGCAGGGCAGGGCTGTTGATAACGGCGGCGACGATGACGCCGACCGCGCCGAGTGCTCCGACGAGGTATCCGGCGGCCAGTCCGGGGCGGCGGCCGCGGGCCTGGGAGAGGTGGCTGACGGCGATGGCTGCGAGCGCGGAGCCTGCGGTGAGCAGGCCGCTGCTCAGTCCGGCCAGGGCGGTGGAGTGGAGCATGTCCTGCACGAGCAGGACGGCGACGGTGGTTCCCGCGGCGAGCCCGAGTCCGCTGAGGACCTGGGAGGCGAACAGCACGGTGAGGATGCGCTGTTGCGTACGGGCGTGCGGCAGGCCGCCGCCCGGAGCGGTGAGTTGGGGGGAGGGGGTGTTCGGGGCGGTCGTGTGGTGAGCCATGGCTGATCCAGGAGGGACAGGCCCGGAGGTGAGTGTGGGCATACCTGGCGGGCCGGCGGGAGGGGCCGGCTGTCTCGGTGAGATAGAGAGGTCGGTCGGCTGCCTCGATGAGTGGATGCGGACGGGCGATGGTGCGCTCATCCGTCGGCAGGAGCGGGCGCAGACGTGGGACACGGGGGCGTGGGAGACGGGGGCGTGGGAGACGGGGGCGTGGGGGNNGCCCGGCGAGCCGGACACACCCCCACGGGCAGGCTGCGGTTGGTCTGCTCAGTTCAGCTGCAGGCGGTCGGCCAGACCTGCGGCGGTGAAGGCGGCCCGCAGTTCGTCCCGGCCCTCGGTGAAGTGGGACCAGCTGTCGAAGTGGACGGGCACCACGCGGCGGGCGCCGAGGATCTGGGTGGCCTCGGCGGCCTGGGCGCTGTCCAGGACGATCAGTCCGCCGTCGAAGATCTCCGCGAAGCGGGGCGCGCCGGCGAAGAGGATCGCTGTGCCGATGGGGGCGAAGCGTTCGGCGATCTCCCGGACGGCGTCGAGGGAGGCGTTGTCGCCGCTGACGTAGACGGTGGGCAGGTCCTGGCCGGTGAGGACGAAGCCGATGACCTGTCCGACGATCGGTTCGACCTCCTCGCGGGTGCCGGGCCCGTGGATGGCGGGGACGGCGGTCACCGTGAGCGTGCCGCCGCCGGGGCGGTCCAGCTCGATGGACTCCCAGTCGGCCAGCCCCTTGGCGTTGTGGCCGAGGCGTTCACCGCCACCGGTGGTGGTGAGGGTGAGCGGGATGTCGGCGAGCAGGGCTCGGCCGGCGCTGTCGAGGTTGTCGTCGTGCTCGTCGTGGGAGAGCAGGACGACGTCGACGGGGCTCACGTCGGCGGGGGTGCCGGTGGAAGGGGCGGTCTTGGTCAGGGCCGGGGCGCCGGGGGGCGCGGGGTAGGTGCGGGGGGCGTCGAAGGTCGGGTCGGTCAGAAAGCGCAGGCCGCCGTACTCGAACAGGGCCGTGGGGCCGCCGAAGACGCGGACGGGGAACTGCGTGGTCGCAGGGGAAACAGACACGAAAACCTCACGGATAGATACGACTGAACCGTGAGTCGACCATAGCCAGGCATCACGGATGAAGGCAAGTCCAACCGTGAGTCACGTTGGTGGGCAGGTCGTACCATGACCGGTATGGAAGAGAGCCTCACCACCGATTCCGGGCTGCCGCCGGCGCCGGGGGCCGAGCATCACCCCTCGCTCGCCCTGGTCAACAGCGCCGTCGCGCTACCGGGCGGGCACTACGTCGACCAGCTCGGCACCCCTGCCGGGGCCGACCAGTGGCTGACGCAGCAGGGCCTCACCCCGGTCGACGCGGGCATGCTCGACATGTGCGCCGCGCAGCTACGCTCCCTGCGCGAGCAGGTCCGGGCGCTGTTCGCGTCCCGTGTCGCGGGGCTGCCCGCCCTGCCCGCCGCTGTCGCCGCGATCAACGACACCCTGACCCGTGTGCCCACCGCCCCGCTGCTGGTCTGGGTCGACAAGAGCGGCCCCTACCGCGCCATGCCCCACCCCACCTCGGAACTCGTCGATCACGCCTTGGCGGCGCTCGCCGCCGACGCCGCCGACCTCCTCACCGGTCCCGATGCCGAGCGCCTCACCGCCTGCGCCTCCACACCCTGCAACCGCTACCTGCTCCGCCACGGCCGCCGCCACTGGTGCTCCACCCGCTGCGGGGACCGCGCACGCGCCGCCCGCGCCTACGCCCGCCGCACCGGACGCACCTGACGCACCTGACGCCTCAGGCAGAGGGTGTCGGCACGGCGCGGGAGCCCCTGGAACTGGAAGTTGCGCGATCTGCGTCGGCGGCTTCGACCACTGGTGTGATGGTCAGCGGCGGCAGGTGTGCTCACCTCTGGGCGACGGTCGTCTCCGTGCCACCCGGGAGCACATGACAGCGCGCTCGGGTTGAACGCGGCATCGTAGATCAACACGTCTACGAGCGGATGCTGTTGGCGGAGCCCGTAATGGCCGTCCTGCCGGCCCGCGCGACTTCGGCGCCGAATGGGATCGGTCGCATACCGCGGACACGTTCAGCACGTTCGAGCAGGGCGTTGCCCAGATCCCGCTCGAGCTCGTTGATCTTCTTGATCAACGTGGAGAGATGGATACGGATGGATACCGAGGGCTTGGGCCGCCTTCTACAAGAGCCGACGGTGCACGGCGTACTGGTCGTAGAGCCAGTCCCGTTCGACCGGTGCGTGCTTCTTGTAATCCTTCCGTCAGGTCTGCGCCATGTCCACGAAGCGGGAGTAGTGCCCCTGGAACGCCACGGTGATAGTGGCCGTCGGACCGTTACGGTGCTTGCCGACGATGATGTCGGCCTCGCCCGCGCGCGGTGACTCCTTCTCGTACGCGTCCTCGCGGTGGAGCAGGATGACCATGTCGGCGTCCTGCTCGATGGAGCCGGACTCACGCAGGTCGGACACCATCGGCTTCTTGTCCGTGCGCTGCTCGGGACCACGGTTCAGCTGCGAGAGCGCGATCACCGGGACCTCCAGCTCCTTGGCCAGCAGCTTCAGGTTTCGGGACATGTCCGAGACCTCCTGCTGACGGCTCTCGGACCGCTTCGACCCACCGGCCTGCATCAGCTGCAGATAGTCGATGATCACGAGCTTGATGTCGTTGCGCTGCTTGAGCCGGCGGCACTTCGCACGGATCTCCATCATCGACAGGTTGGGGGAGTCGTCGATGTAGAGCGGGGCGGCCGAGACCTCGGGCATCCGGCGCGCGAGCCGCGTCCAGTCCTCATCCGTCATCGTGCCGGACCGCATGTGGTGCAGGGCCACCCGCGCCTCGGCCGACAGCAGACGCATGGCGATCTCGTTGCGCCCCATTTCGAGGGAGAAGATGACGCTGGGCAGGTTGTTCTTGATCGACGCGGCGCGCGCGAAGTCCAGCGCCAATGTGGACTTGCCCATGGCGGGACGGGCCGCGATGACAATCATCTGGCCGGGGTGCATACCGTTCGTCAGGGCGTCGAGGTCCGTGAAGCCCGTCGGCACCCCGGTCATCTCACCGCTGCGCGAGCCGATGGCCTCGATCTCGTCGAGCGCGCCCTCCATGATGTCGCCGAGGGGGAGGTAGTCCTCACTGGTGCGCTGCTCGGTGACCGCGTAGATCTCGGCCTGCGCGGAGTTGACGATCTCGTCGACGTCCCCGTCGGCCGCGTATCCCATCTGCGTGATCTTCGTGCCCGCCTCGACCAGCCGCCGGAGCACCGCCCGCTCGTGGACGATCTCCGCGTAGTACGAGGCGTTGGCCGCGGTGGGGACGGACTGCACCAGGGTGTGCAGATACGGCGCTCCGCCGACCTTGGTGATCTCTCCGCGTTTGACCAGCTCGGCGGCGACGGTGATCGGGTCGGCCGGCTCGCCCTTGGCGTAGAGGTCGAGGATCGCCGTGTAGACGGTCTCGTGGGCGGGGCGGTAGAAGTCGTGCCCCTTGATGATCTCCACGACGTCCGCGATGGCGTCCTTGGACAGCAGCATGCCGCCGAGGACCGACTGCTCGGCGTCGAGATCCTGGGGCGGCACCCGTTCGAACCCGGGGGAACCGCCTTCCCAGGCCTCGTCCGAGCCACGGTCGTGGCGGTCCTCACGCCCCTTGCGGTCCCCGCGACGCTGGCGGGAGACAGACAGACGGTCCCCGGGACCGCTCTCGGTCCAAGGGTCGTCCAAAGGCTCGGGAATGCTCACCGGGCCGCCTCCTCCCGTCCGCATCGCGGACCTAGCCGTGCCACTCTTTCTTACGGCACGGCACCGACAAACAGGTCGCCCGACTCCACTTCCGGCGCATCTGGTTCGGTGGATTCCGGTGCCGGAACGGAGTGCGGGCGCCGGACCACGGTAGGCCCCTCCGCACCGTCAGCCAATCTGGTTATCCACAAGGCATGTGGACGACGGACCAGATGCTGTGGAGAACCCCGCCGAACCTGTGCACGGACCGGGGGACAGCACTGTGGACAAACTCATAGCGACACCATTGTGACCACCCTGACCTGCGGATTCTCCGTCCACCGACTGTGGGGGAGAAAAACTTTCACCCTCATTTCAAGATCACCGCAAACGACGCGGGAGGGAAGGGCCCACCAGGAAGAAAGTAAGGGCCGTAGACCGATTGCATCTCTTACCTGTGGAAGATTAGATTGACCCCCATGACCCAGGCCCCCGCGACCTCGAAGAACGGCCGCCGACGGCACGACCGCGAGATCATCGCGCTCGCCGTCCCGGCGTTCGGCGCGCTCGTCGCCGAGCCCCTGTTCGTGATGGTCGACAGCGCCGTCGTCGGCCACCTCGGCACTCCGCAACTGGCCGGCCTCGGCATCGCCGCGGCCCTCCTGATGACCGCCGTGAGTATCTTCGTCTTCCTCGCCTACGCGACCACGGCTGCCGTCGCCCGCCGCGTGGGGGCGGGCGACCTGCCCGCCGCCATCCGTCAGGGCATGGATGGCATCTGGCTCGCTCTGCTGCTCGGAGCCGCCGTCGTCGCCCTCGCGGTCCCGACGGCCCCCTGGCTCGTCGACATCTTCGGCGCGTCCGACACTGCGGCTCCATACGCCATCACGTACCTGAGGATCTCCATCCTCGGTATCCCGGCCATGCTCGTCGTGCTCGCCGCCACCGGCGTACTCCGCGGCCTCCAGGACACCCGCACCCCGCTGTACGTCGCCATCGGCGGTTTCACGGCGAACGCCGCCCTCAATGTGACCCTCGTCTACGGTGCCGGGCTCGGCATCGCCGGATCGGCGTGGGGAACGGTGATCGCCCAGGTCGGTATGGCCGCCGCTTATCTCGTCGTGGTGATCCGCGGGGCCCGGAGGCACGGCGCCTCCCTGCGCCCCGACGCGGCCGGCATCAGGGCCAGCGCACGGGCCGGCGTACCCCTGCTGGTCCGGACCCTGTCCCTGCGTGCCGTCCTGATGATCGCCACCGCCGTCGCCGCCCGCCTCGGGGACGTCGACATCGCCGCGCACCAGATCATCCTCTCCCTCTGGAGCCTGACCGCCTTCGCGCTCGACGCCATCGCTATCGCGGGTCAGGCGATCATCGGCCGGTACCTTGGGGCGAACGATGAGAAGGGCGCGCGCGAGGCCTGCCGCCGCATGGTCGAGTGGGGCATCGGTTGCGGCATCGTTCTCGGCGTCCTGATCGTGCTCGCCCGCCCCCTGTTCATCCCGCTCTTCACGAACGACCCCTCAGTGCAGGACACCCTGCTCCCCGCGCTCCTGGTCGTGGCGGTCTCCCAGCCGATCGCCGGCGTGGTCTTCGTCCTGGACGGCGTCCTGATGGGGGCGGGCGACGGACGCTATCTCGCCTGGGCGATGCTGGTGACACTCGCCGTCTTCGCTCCCGTCGCGCTCCTGGTGCCCTCTCTCGGCGGCGGGCTCACCGCGCTCTGGTGGGCAATGACGCTGATGATGACCGTCCGCCTCGTCACGCTCTGGCTACGTACCCGATCGGGCCGCTGGATCGTCACCGGGGCTACGCGCTGAGCGGTACACCGCACGAGCTGTTTCACGTGAAACGTCCCGGGGTTGTTTCACGTGAAACACAGTGAAGGGCCGCACCCGATGGGTGCGGCCCTTCACTGACTCAGCTGAGCTCTGCCCTTAGGCAGCAACAACCTCGACGCCGAGCTTCGCTGCGACCTCGGGGTGCAGACGGACGGACACCTGGTGTCCGCCGAGCGTCTTGATCGGCGAGCCGAGCTCGACGCGACGCTTGTCGACGTCGGGACCACCGGCGGCCTTGATCGCCGCAGCGACGTCGGCCGGGGTGACCGAGCCGAAGAGACGGCCGGCGTCGCCGGAGCGAACAGCCAGACGGACCTTCACGCCCTCGAGCTTGGCCTTGATCTCGTTGGCCTGCTCGATCGTCGCGATCTCGTGGATCTTGCGGGCGCGGCGGATCTGCGCCACGTCCTTCTCGCCGCCCTTGGTCCAGCGAATGGCGAAGCCACGCGGAACCAGGTAGTTGCGGGCGTACCCGTCCTTGACGTCGACGACGTCGCCGGCGGTGCCGAGGCCGGAGACCTCGTGGGTGAGGATGATCTTCATGCTCTTGTCACCCTTCCCTTATCGCGCGGTGGACGTGTAGGGCAGCAGCGCCATCTCACGGCTGTTCTTGACAGCCGTGGCGACGTCACGCTGGTGCTGCGTGCAGTTGCCGGTGACGCGGCGGGCACGGATCTTGCCGCGGTCGGAAATGAACTTCCGCAGCATGTTCGTGTCCTTGTAGTCCACGTACTGGGTCTTGTCCTTGCAGAACGCGCAGACCTTCTTCTTAGGCTTGCGCACAGGCGGCTTCGCCATGGTGTTTCTCCTGTGTGATCAAGAAGTGGGGGTACGAGCAGCCCTAGAAGGGAGGCTCGTCCGAGTAGCCGCCGCCAGAGGCACCGCCGGAACCGCCGGAACCGCCGGAGCTTCCGCCCCAGCCGCCTCCGCCGCCCTGCTGTCCCCCGCCGCCCTGGCCGCCTGCCGGCGCGCCGGTCGCCCACGGGTCGTCGGCGGGTGCACCGCCGCCGCCCTGCTGGCCACCACCACCGGGACCGCCGCCCCAGTTGCCGCCGCCCTGCTGGCCGCCGCCGTATCCGCCCTGGCCGCCCTGACCGCCGCGACCGGTGGTCTTGGTGACCTTGGCCGTGGCGTTCTTGAGGCTGGGGCCGACTTCCTCGACGTCCAGCTCGTAGACCGTGCGCTTGACGCCCTCACGGTCCTCGTAGGACCGCTGCTTCAGCCGGCCCTGCACGACGACGCGCATGCCTCGCTGAAGCGACTCCGCGACGTTCTCCGCCGCCTGACGCCAGACCGAGCAGGTCAGGAACAGGCCTTCGCCGTCCTTCCACTCATTGGTCTGCCGGTCGAAGATGCGGGGAGTGGACGCGACACGGAACTTCGCGACCGCCGCACCGGACGGGGTGAAGCGCAGCTCGGGGTCGTCGACGAGATTGCCGACGACCGTGATGACGGTCTCGCCTGCCATGGGTGAACCTCTCGGCGGGGATTGCTTCTGGCTGCTTGCTGCTACTCGGACCCGAAAACCGCTGAGCTAGATGCTCAGTGGATCTCGGGACGGAGGACCTTGGTCCGGAGGACCGACTCGTTCAGGTTCATCTGGCGGTCGAGCTCCTTGACGACCGCAGGCTCGGCCTGCAGGTCGATGACCGAGTAGATGCCCTCGGGCTTCTTCTTGATCTCGTAGGCGAGCCGACGACGGCCCCAGGTGTCGACCTTCTCCACCTTTCCATCGCCCTCACGGACGACGGAGAGGAAGTTCTCGATCAGCGGGGAGACTGCTCGCTCCTCGAGATCGGGGTCGAGGATGACCATCACCTCGTAGTGACGCATGTGGAACCCACCTCCTTTGGACTCAGCGGCCACGGTCGTTCCGTGGCAGGAGGGTCGTGATGCGTGTTGCAACGGCGTTCCCGAGGAGAACACCCGGCACTGACAATCCGCTCCCGAACGATCCCGAAGTGGGGGTTTGGGTAGGGGCTCGCCGTGCTGGCCTGGGCAGACACCGGTGCAGACCGTACAGACTACCCGTAGACCGGCTTCCGGTTGAAATCATGAGCTCAGAGGGCACAATCGAGACAGATGCGGTGTGAGAGGCGCTACACCCGCCGCGGTGCGGGAGGCGCTGGATTCACCCGCCCATCCGTCCGGCCAGGAGGTACTCCATGGCACAGACCATTCGCCCCGCCACCGGCTCGCTCTTCGCGACGGACGGCAAGCCGCACCCGCTCCAGGACACCCTGCTCGCCGTGACCCTCGTACTGGGCGCACTCGCCTTCGTGACGGCGATGTTCCACCACCTGCACCTGATCAGCTCGTGGGCCGGGCTCGTCGGCGTCCTGACCGGTGGGTACGGGATGTACGTCTCCAAGACCACCGGCGAGCGGTTCGGCCTGATCATCGGACTCGGCGCGTCCGCCGTCGGTTTCTTCCTCGGCATGGCCCACGGCGGCCTCTTCGGCGGCGTGATCACCTGACCGGGCCATCGGCCCGAACGCCGGCCGGTGCGGGTGCCCGGGTGCCCGCACCGGTCCGCCGTGCGTTCCGGGCCCCCGGGGCCGGACCGGGCGCCCCTCGGTCACAGTAGGCTTCGGCGCGAGAGCCGGAGCCCCTGACCGATGGGGACACACCTGCCGAGGAGCGCCCCGCATGAGCCTGACCCTGAGGACCATCAGCCGAGAGCAGCATCTGGCGTACATCCAGAGCCTGCCCTCGGCCAGTCACTGCCAGGTCCCGGCGTGGGCTGATGTGAAGACCGAATGGCGCTCGGAGAGCCTGGGCTGGTTCGACAAGAACGGCGAGATCGTCGGCGCCGGCCTCGTCCTGTACCGCCAGCTGCCCAAGATCAAGCGCTACCTGGCCTACCTGCCCGAGGGCCCGGTCATCAACTGGTACGCGCCGAACCTGGACGACTGGCTCCAGCCGATGCTGGCCCACCTCAAGCAGCAGGGCGCCTTCTCCGTGAAGATGGGCCCCCCGGTGGTCATCCGCCGCTGGAACTCGGCGGCCATCAAGTCCGGCATCCAGGACCCGGACGTGAAGCGCCTGCGCGACGTCGAGGCCACGCACATCGAACCGCGCGCCTTCGAGGTCGCGGACCGGCTGCGGAAGATGGGCTGGCAGCAGGGCGAGGACGGCGGCGCCGGATTCGGTGACGTACAGCCCCGCTACGTCTTCCAGGTGCCGCTGGCCAACCGCTCGCTGGAGGACGTCCTCAAGGGCTTCAACCAGCTGTGGCGCCGCAACATCAAGAAGGCCGACAAGGCCGGCGTCGAGGTCGTCCAGGGCGGCTACGAGGACCTGGCCGAGTGGCAGCGGCTCTACGAGATCACCGCCGTGCGCGACCACTTCCGGCCGCGCCCGCTCTCGTACTTCCAGCGCATGTGGACCGTCCTCAACTCCGAGGACCCCAACCGGATGCGGCTCTACTTCGCCCGGCACAACGGCATGAACCTCTCCGCGGCCACGATGCTCGTCGTCGGCGGACACGTCTGGTACTCCTACGGCGCCTCCGACAACATCGGGCGCGAGGTCCGGCCGTCGAACGCCATGCAGTGGCGCATGCTGCGCGACAGCTACGCGATGGGCGCGACCGTCTACGACCTGCGCGGGATCAGCGACTCGCTGGACGAGACCGACCACCTGTTCGGCCTGATCCAGTTCAAGGTCGGCACCGGCGGCGAAGCCGTCGAGTACGTCGGCGAGTGGGACTTCCCGCTCAACAAGTTGCTCCACAAGGCGCTCGACATCTATATGTCGCGCCGCTGATCCGCTTCACTGCTTACCTGGGCCGGCACATCCCGGCACACAACCGTTCGTTCCTGATCCACCGCAGCCACCAGAAAGGTTCCGGGCCGCCATGGCGCTCTCCCTCTACGTCGACACCGCGCGCTGGCGGGCGCACCACAAGTCCGTGATCGACCAGTTCCCCGGTCTCGTACCCGTCTGCAAGGGCAACGGCTATGGCTTCGGCCATGAGCGCCTCGCCGACGAGACGATCCGCTTCGGATCCGACACCCTCGCCGTCGGGACGACCTACGAGGCGGCCCGGATCAAGGACTGGTTCAGCGGCGACCTGCTCGTCCTGACCCCGTTCCGGCGCGGTGAGGAACCCGTACCGCTGCCGGACCGCGTCATCCGGTCCGTCTCCTCCGTCGACGGGGTGCACGCCCTGGTGGGCGCCCGGGTCGTCATCGAGTGCATGAGCTCGATGAAGCGCCACGGCGTCAAGGAGGATGAGCTCGGACAGCTGCACGCGGCGATCGAGGACGTACGGCTCGAAGGCTTCGCCCTGCACCTGCCGCTGGACCGCACCGACGGCTCCGACGCCGTCGAGGAGGTCATCGGCTGGATGGACCGGCTGCGCGCGGCCCGGCTGCCGCTGCACACCATGTTCGTCAGCCATCTGCGCGCCGAGGAGCTGGCCCGGCTCCAGCAGCAGTTCCCGCAGACCCGCTTCCGCGCGCGTATCGGCACCCGGCTCTGGCTCGGCGACCACGAGGCCACCGAGTACCGGGGAGCCGTTCTGGACGTCACCCCCGTCGTCAAGGGCGACCGGTTCGGCTACCGCCAGCAGAAGGCCGCGTCCGACGGCTGGCTGGTCGTCGTGGCCGGCGGTACGTCCCACGGAGTCGGCCTGGAGGCGCCCAAGGCGCTGCACGGCGTGATGCCGCGGGCCAAGGGCGTCGCCCGCGCGGGCCTGGCCACGGTCAACCGCAACCTGTCGCCGTTCGTCTGGGCGGGCAAGCAGCGGTGGTTCGCCGAGCCGCCGCACATGCAGGTGTCGATCCTGTTCGTGCCCTCGGACGCCCAGGAGCCCCGGGTCGGTGACGAGCTGGTCGCCCATCTGCGCCACACGACCACCCAGTACGACCGGCTCGTCGACCGCTGAACCGCCCGGGCGCGGCCCTGAACGGCCGCGCCGGGCCCCGGCTCAGCCGTCCCGGGTGGGTGTCACGCCCCACTCCACCTGAGGTCCTGTGACCGTCGGGGCCGGGTGCCCGGACGGACGGGGCTCGGGCGCCAGCGCGAACGCGTCCCGAGCCCCGTCGAGGACGCCGCCCGACGGGTCGTCCGACCCGTCCTTGCGCACCGGGTCCTTCTCCGGCAGGAGGATGTCCCGGACGATCAGCGCGCACAGGTACAGCGTGCCCAGCAGGTGCAGGGCGATCGCGACCTGGTAGCCCTCCTGCGGCAGTCCCTGGTGTTTGTCCCCGCCGCTGGTGTAGGCGAGGTAGAACCAGATCCCGAGGAAGTACATGACCTCGCAGGCCTGCCAGATGAGGAAGTCGCGCCAGCGCGGCCGGGCCAGGACGGCCAGCGGGATCAGCCAGAGCACGTACTGCGGTGAGTAGACCTTGTTCGTCAGGATGAACGCGGCCACCACCAGGAACGCCAGCTGGGCGAAGCGCGGCCTGCGGGCCGCGGACAGTGCCAGGCCCGCGATGCCCGCGCAGAGCACGGCCATCAGGACGACCGAGGCGGTGTTGACCGTCTCCACGTCGATGGGCTTGCCGGTGCGCTGGGTGATGATCAGCCAGAACGAGCCGAAGTCGATGGGCCGCTCCTGGCTGAAGGTGTAGAACTTCCGCCATCCCTCGGGGGCGAAGAGCATCACCGGCAGGTTCACCACCAGCCAGGCCGCCCCCGCACCCAGCAGGGCCGTCCCGAGCTCGCGCCACCTGCCCGCCCGCCAGCAGAGCAGCAGGAGCGGGCCGAGCAACAGGACGGGGTAGAGCTTGGCGGCCGTGGCCAGGCCGATCAGGATGCCGAACGCGAGGACCCGGCCCCGGGACCACATGAGCATCGCCGCAGCCGTCAGGGCGACGGCCAGCAGGTCCCAGTTGATGGTCGCGGTGAGGACGAACGCGGGGGCCAGCGCGACCAGGAGACCGTCCCAGGGGCGGCGGCGGTGCGTGCGGACGGTGCACACGGCGACGACGACCGCGCAGATCATCAGCATGCCCGCGTTGACCATCCAGTACATCTGCTCGCGCTGCTGGATGGGGTCGCTGTCGGGCGTCAGCGTCAGCCAGGCCGCCACCTGCATGAACACCCCGGTCAGTACGGGGTACTCCAGGTACTGCATATCGCCGCTCAGCCGGTCGAAGTACGGCACGAGGCCGTCGGCGAACCCGCGTCCCAGAAAGAGGTGCGGAATATCGGAGTAGCAGGCGTGCGTGTACTGCGAGGTGGCCCCGCGGAACCAGGCCCATTCGTAGCAGGGGATCTTCTGCACCATGCCGAGGGCGAACATCCCGATCATGACCAGCGCGACGACGCGTACGGGCGTGAGCGGACCATCGCCGAGCCGCGCCCAGCGTCCCACCCGGCCACCGAACAGCTCGCTGCCGGCCGCCGCGACCTCGTCCTGATCGGTGGGCCGCACGACGGGCCGTTCCTGGTGCACGCTCGTGTCTTCTGCGCTGGGGCTTGGCATGCCGCACATCCTGCCGTACGGGGCTGTGCCCGGGGCAGGGACCGCCCGGAGGACACGGCAGGAGAGCGCAGGAGACCGCGTGCCGCCGGGAACGCGGCGAGGGCCGCCGTACCCATCCAGGTACGGCGGCCCTCGCCGCTGTGCCGGTCCGGCCGGAAAGGGCCCCGGCCTGCGTTCCGGCTATCCCCGGTTGCCCCAGATCGAGCCGGTTCCACCCGGGTTGCCGTCCGCTCCCTGGGCACCGCCGTTGTCGCCGCCGTCGGTCGTTCCGGTGTTGTCGCCGCCGTCGGTCACTCCGGTGTTGTCGCCGCCGTCGGTCACTCCGGTGTTGTCGCCGCCGTCGGTCGTTCCGGTGTTCGCCCCGGAGTTCGCCCCGGCGTTGGCCCCGCCGTCGGCCGCGTGGCAGTTCGGGTCGAAGATGCCGCAGGTCCTGCTCGGCGTCGGCGACGGACTCGGGGTGGTCCGGGTCGGATCCGGGGTCGGCGGCGGCTCCTCGGAGGGCGTCGGCGAAGGCGTGGGGCTGGGCGTCGGGCTGGGGCTCACCGCGCCACCGCCCCACACGACATCACCCAGGTCCTTCGGTTCCGGGAAGGAGACGGCCTTCTTGCCCTTCATCGCGCCGGTCATGTAGTCGTGCCAGATCGAGGCCGGGAACGAGGCTCCGTGGATCTTCTCCTCACCACCGGTGCCGAACATCATCTCGAACTCGCGCTCTTTGTTCGTCTCGTCGTCGTCGTACCGGAACATGCTGATGGCGGTCGAGATCTGCGGCGTGTACCCGACGAACCATGCGGACCGGTTGCCGTCCGTCGTACCGGTCTTGCCCGCGGCCTCACGGCCCTCCAGCCGGGCGGGCGTACCCGTCCCGTTCTCCACGACGTTCTTCAGCACATCCGTGATGTTGTCGGCGATGTCCGGGCTGAAGGCGCGCTTGGACTTCTTCTTGTGCTTGAAGACGGTCACGCCCCCCTTCTTCACCTCGGACACCGAGAACGTGTCGTTCTGCTGGCCGCTCGTGGCGAAGGTGGCGTAGGAACCCGCCATGCGGATGGCGCTCGGCGACGAGGTGCCGATGGAGAACGAGGGAACGGTCGCGTTCGCCATGAAGGTGTCGTCCTTCAGGCCTGAGGCGACGGCGACGTCCTTCACCTTGTCCGTACCGACGTCCATGCCGAGCTGCACGAACGGGGAGTTGGCGGACTTCTCCATGGCCGTCCGCAGGTCGATCTCACCGTAGTTCTGGTCGCCGTCGTTGGTCTGACGCCACTCGTCGCCGTTCTCGTTCAGCCAGATCTTGCCCGTGTAGTCCCTGATCCGCAGCTTGTTGTCGCCGTTGTAGATGCTCTCCGGCGAGACCTGGGTGCGCTCGGAGTTGCTCTGCTCCTTCCCACCGGAAGGATCGCGCACGCCGTACTGCATGGCCGCGGCCAGTACGAACGGCTTCCACGTCGATCCGACCTGGGCACCGGTGGCGTCGGCGTTGTTCGTGAAGTGCGTGGTGGCGTCCTGGCCGCCGTACGTGGCGATGATGGCACCGGTCTTCGCGTCCACCGACGCACCGCCGAACTCGACGTGCGTGTCCGTCTTGGGCCGCTCCTTGGGCCGGATCTTGGCCTTGTAGACCTTGTCCACCGCTGCTTCGAGCTCCTCCACCCTCTTCTTCTGGAAGGTGGTGTGGATCTCGAAGCCGCCCAGTTCGAGCTGCTTGGCGTCGATGCCCTGGTCGTTGTTGGCGACGAAGTACTTCTTGGCGAGGTCCACCAGGTAGCCGGTCTGGCCGCCGAGCTTGGCGTCCTTCTTCTTCGGCAGCGGATCCGGGAACTTCGTGTGCTTGGACCGCTCCTCCGCCGTCATGCGCCCGTCCTTGACCTGCTCGTCAAGGATCCACTTCCAACGCTCTTTGGCCCGCTTGGTGTTCTTCGCCTTGGTCGCGTTGACCTTGTCGATGTCGGTGGCGCCGGCGGGGTCGTAGTAGCTCGCGCCCTTGAGCAGGGTGGCCAGGAAGGCGCACTCGCTCGCGTTCAGGTCGCCGGCGTCCTTGTTGTAGTAGGTGCGGGCCGCCGCCTGCAGACCCGAGGCCCCACGTCCGTAGTAGGAGACGTTGAGGTAGCCCGCCATCACCTCTTCCTTGGAGTCCTCCTCGGCGACCTTGAGCGTGATGAAGAGCTCCTGGAACTTCCGCTTGAGCGTCTGGTCCTGGGTGAGCATGGAGTTCTTCACGTACTGCTGGGTGATGGTCGAGCCGCCCTGGGTCTCGCCGCCCGTGGCCATGTTGAACAGCGCGCGCCCGATGCCCATCGGGTCGATGCCGCGGTCCGAATCGAAGCTCTTGTTCTCGGCCGAGATCACGGCGTTGCGCATCTCCACCGGGATCTGCTCGTACTTGAGCATCTGACGGTTGACCGCACCGCCGGTCGCCACCATCTGCGTGCCGTCGGCCCAGTAGTAGACGTTGTTCTGCGCCGCGGCCGTTTTACTGACTTCCGGTTTGACCACAAACGCATAGGCGACGCCCCCGATGCCCATCAGGACGCCGAGGAACCCCAGGCAGAGCCCCGAGACCAGCTTCCAGGAGGGCACCCAGCGACGGAACCCGTGCTTGCCGTACCGCGGGTAGTCGATGAAGCGCTTCTTTCCGGGGCCGCCGTTGTCGCGCCCCCGGCCCCTCGGGCCGTCAGAACCGCCACCGCGCCGTCGGCCGCCGCCCTGGGACGCACGGCGGGCCTCGGCCCGACTGCCGTACTGGCGCTCCTGGCCACCGCGTGACTCGGACGGTGATTCGGAAGGTGACTCAGACGTGGCTCTGCGTGACGGGACCGCTCGGCGTCCGGTCGACTGCTGGGCGGCTCGTCTGGCCGCGGCGCGCCCGCCACCCTGTGGCTGAGGCGTTTTGCGACGGTGCTCGCTCATGGAACGACTACTCCTCGGGCAGGCGAGAGCGCCTGGAAGCGGCAGTTGAGATCCGGTCCCCCCGAATTACGGACAAGCCACTGCGGAAGGCTCACCCGCAGTGCATCCGGCAGTCCGCGATGACTGACGCGCGAAAGCGCCTCGCGGTTCCCGGTGGTCTGCATGCCGCACAGACTACGCACGGTCAAAACCCACCTAGGGCCGAACTTCACCCCAAACAACGCAAGTCGAACCCTGAGAATTGTTGATGTGACGCCGTTCACGAAGGTCACCCTTGTCGAATGGGTCGGAGCGATCTATCGTGCTGATGTATCGAGTCGATACATCAGCGCGGCATACGTACGCCGGTGATTCCGGTGGACCGTGCCGACGGAAGCAGCGGGAGAAGGAGGAGGCACCGGTGAGCAGACGCTCCGGCATCCTCGAGTTCGCCGTTCTCGGCCTGCTCCGCGAATCGCCGATGCACGGCTATGAGCTGCGCAAACGCCTCAACACCTCGCTGGGGATCTTCCGTGCGTTCAGCTACGGAACCCTCTACCCCTGCCTCAAGACGCTGGTCGCCAGCGGCTGGTTGATCGAGGAGCCCGCCGGTGACCCGGCGGACACCGCGCCGGTCGCCGGACGCCCGGCCGCTGCCTCCTCGTCACTGACGGGACGCCGGGCGAAGATCGTCTACCGGTTGACGGCAGAAGGTAAGGAGCACTTCGAGGAGCTGCTGTCGCACACCGGTCCGGACGCCTGGGAGGACGAGCACTTCGCAGCGCGCTTCGCCTTCTTCGGCCAGACCGAACGCGATGTACGGATGCGTGTCCTCGAAGGCCGGCGCAGTCGGCTGGAGGAGCGCCTGGAGAAGATGCGCGCCTCTCTCTCCCGCACCCGTGAACGACTCGACGACTACACACTTGAGCTGCAGCGGCACGGCATGGAGTCCGTGGAGCGCGAAGTGCGCTGGCTGAACGAGCTCATCGAGAGCGAGCGGTCGGGACGGGATCGGCGACGATCCTCGCCCGACGGCTCCGCTCAGCAGGACACACCTGGAGAGACGGGCGGCCTGCCCCGGCACCGGGACAACACCCGGCCGGATCCGTCCGACGACACCGCCAAGTGAAGTCATCGCACTCCGCGGCGACTTCATCGGAAACACCGATTACACAGGGAGCAACCGGAATGGGTTCGGTTCGCGTAGCCATCGTAGGCGTGGGCAACTGCGCCGCCTCGCTGGTGCAGGGCGTCGAGTACTACAAGGACGCCGATCCGGCCGGCAAGGTGCCCGGTCTGATGCACGTCCAGTTCGGCGAGTACCACGTCAGTGACGTCGAGTTCGTCGCCGCCTTCGACGTCGACGCGAAGAAGGTCGGCCTCGACCTCGCGGACGCCATCGGCGCCAGCGAGAACAACACCATCAAGATCGCGGACGTGCCGAACACGGGCGTGACCGTCCAGCGCGGCCACACCCACGACGGTCTCGGCAAGTACTACCGCGAGACGATCGAGGAGTCCGCGGACGCCCCGGTCGACGTCGTCCAGATCCTCAAGGACAAGCAGGTCGACGTTCTCGTCTGCTACCTGCCCGTCGGTTCCGAGGTCGCTGCGAAGTTCTACGCGCAGTGCGCCATCGACGCCAAGGTCGCGTTCGTCAACGCTCTCCCGGTGTTCATCGCCGGCACCAAGGAGTGGGCGGACAAGTTCACCGAGGCCGGTGTCCCGATCGTCGGCGACGACATCAAGTCCCAGGTGGGCGCCACCATCACGCACCGCGTGATGGCGAAGCTCTTCGAGGACCGCGGTGTCATCCTGGACCGCACGATGCAGCTGAACGTCGGCGGCAACATGGACTTCAAGAACATGCTCGAGCGTGAGCGCCTGGAGTCCAAGAAGATCTCGAAGACGCAGGCCGTCACCTCGCAGATCCGTGACCGTGAGCTCGGTGCGGACAACGTCCACATCGGCCCCTCGGACTACGTGGCCTGGCTGGACGACCGCAAGTGGGCCTACGTGCGCCTCGAAGGCCGCGCGTTCGGCGACGTTCCGCTGAACCTGGAGTACAAGCTCGAGGTGTGGGACTCCCCGAACTCGGCCGGTGTCATCATCGACGCCGTCCGTGCGGCGAAGATCGCCAAGGACCGCGGCATCGGTGGCCCGATCCTCTCGGCTTCGAGCTACTTCATGAAGAGCCCGCCGGTGCAGTACTTCGACGACGAGGCCCGCGAGAACGTCGAGAGGTTCATCAACGGCGACACCGAGAGCTGAACAGGCCTTCTCGGCTGACAGCCTCACCGGAGCGCTGAGCGGAGACGCTCACCTCTTCCTGCCGCACGTCGGGGGTCCCCGGGCAATCCGCCCGCGGACCCCCGACGTGTGTGACGCTTGCTCCCATGTCTGTCGCGCGTGATCTGCGCACCCTGCTGCGCCTGCGGAACTTCCGCCGCCTGCTCACCGTGCGGCTCCTGTCGCAGTCCGCCGACGGCGTCTACCAGGTCGCCCTCGCCACGTACGTCGTCTTCTCCCCGGAGAAGCAGACGTCGGCCGCCGCCATCGCTTCCGCGATGGCCGTTCTCCTCCTGCCCTACTCCCTGATCGGCCCCTTCGCGGGGGTACTGCTGGACCGCTGGCCCCGACGTCAGGTCTTCCTCTACGGGAACCTCCTGCGGGCCGCCCTGGCCTGCTCCACTGCGCTGCTGATCCTCGCCGCGGTCCCCGACTGGCTCTTCTACGCCTCGGCCCTCTGCGTAACCGCCGTCAACCGCTTCGTGCTGGCCGGGCTCTCCGCCGCCCTGCCCCGGGTGGTCGACACCGATCGCCTCGTCGTCGCCAACTCCCTCTCCCCGACCGCCGGCACCCTGGCGGCGACCGCGGGAGGCGGCCTCGCCTTCGTCGTACGGCTACTGGCCGACGAGTCCGACGCGGCGGTCGTGCTGCTGGGATCGATGCTCTACCTGCTGTCGGCGCTGGCGTCCCTGAGCCTGCCCCGCACCCTGCTGGGACCGGATACCGACGGGAGCCCCCTGCGGCTGCGGGCCGCTCTGGCCGTCACCGCACGTGGGCTCGTCGCCGGGCTGCGGCATCTGGCACAGCGGAACCACGCGGCCCGGGCCCTGGCCGCCATGACCGTGATCCGCTTCTGTTACGGCGCCCTCACCGTGATGGTGCTCATGCTGTGCCGCTACGCCTGGTCCGACACCGAGTCCGACGGGCTGGCCCTGCTCGGCCTGGCGGTCGGGGTGTCCGGTGCGGGATTCTTCGTCGCCGCCGTCCTCACCCCGTGGGGGGTGGGACGGCTCGGCCGGTACGGGTGGATCGTGGCCTGCGCCGGGACGGCGGCGGTCCTGGTGCCCGCCCTGGGGCTCTCCTTCGCCCCCGCCCCGATGCTGATCGCCGCGTTCGTGCTCGGTGCCATGACCCAGGGGTCGAAGATCGCGACCGACACGGTCGTGCAGACCTCGGTCGACGATTCCTTCCGCGGCCGCGTCTTCTCGCTCTACGACGTGCTCTTCAATGTCGCGTTCGTGAGCGCCGCAGGCGTGGCGGCCCTGATGCTCCCGTCGGACGGCAGATCGGTCTCCGTCGTGGCGGTCGTATCGGTGCTGTACTCGGTGGTCGCGCTGACGATGTTCCGCTGGCGACGCACCGCGGACCGCTGGTAGCGGCTCATGGATGTGCCGAGGGGCGTTGTTTCACGTGGAACAACGCCCCTCGACACATCCAGCGGGTGATGTTTCACGTGAAACATCACCGCGCCGGGGCTCAGTCCTGCCGCGCCCACCACTCCTTGAGTGCCGCCACAGCGGCGTCCCGCTCCATGGGCCCGTGCTCCAGGCGCAGCTCCAGCAGGAACCCGTACGCCTTGCCGATCACCGGCCCGGGGCCGACATCGAGGATCCGCATGATCTCGTTGCCGTCCAGATCGGGGCGGATCGAGTCGAGCTCCTCCTGCTCCTGCAGCAGGGCGATGCGCTCCTCCAGCCCGTCGTAGGTGCGGGAGAGCGCGTTCGCCTTGCGCTTGTTCCGGGTCGTGCAGTCCGAGCGGGTCAGCTTGTGCAGACGCTCCAGCAGCGGCCCGGCGTCGCGCACGTACCGGCGCACCGCGGAGTCGGTCCACTCTCCATCGCCGTACCCGTGGAAGCGAAGGTGGAGCTCCACCAGTTTCGACACGTCCTTGACCAGGTCGTTGGAGTACTTGAGCTCGGTCATGCGCTTCTTCGTCATCTTCGCGCCCACCACCTCGTGGTGGTGGAAGGAGACCCTGCCGTCCTTCTCGAAGCGGCGGGTCCTCGGCTTGCCGATGTCATGGAGCAGCGCAGCCAGACGCAGTACGAGATCGGGGCCGTCCTCCTCCAGGCCGATGGCCTGCTCCAGAACGGTCAGCGAGTGCTCATAGACGTCCTTGTGACGGTGATGCTCGTCACTCTCCAGGCGCAGCGCGGGAAGCTCGGGCAGCACGTGCTCGGCCAGTCCTGTGTCGACCAGGAGCCCCAGACCCTTGCGCGGGTGCTGGGAGAGCAACAGCTTGTTGAGTTCGTCGCGGACCCGCTCGGCGGAGACGATGCCGATGCGCGCGGCCATCTCCGTCATGGCGGTGACGACGTCGGGGGCGACCTCGAAGTCGAGCTGCGCGGCGAAGCGGGCGGCGCGCAGCATGCGCAGCGGGTCGTCGGAGAAGGACGCCTCGGGCGTGCCCGGAGTGCGCAGCACCCGCTCGGCGAGGTCCTTCAGACCTCCGTGCGGATCGACGAACTCCTTCTGCGGCAGCGCCACGGCCATCGCGTTGACCGTGAAGTCGCGTCGCACGAGGTCGTCCTCGATGGAGTCGCCGTAGGAGACCTCCGGTTTGCGCGAGGTCCGGTCGTACGCCTCCGACCGGTAGGTCGTGACCTCGATCTGGTACCCGTCCTTCTGGGAGCCGACGGTGCCGAAGGCGATCCCGACCTCCCACACCGAGTCGGCCCAGGGGCGGACGATCTTGAGTACGTCCTCGGGGCGGGCATCGGTGGTGAAGTCCAAGTCGTTCCCGAGCCTGCCCAGCAGCGCGTCGCGGACCGAGCCGCCGACCAGCGCGAGGCCGAATCCGGCCTCCTGGAATCGACGGGCGAGGTCGTCGGCGACCGGGGACACCCTCAGCAGCTCACTCACCGCGCGGTGCTGCACCTGGCTCAGTGCACTGGCGTTCTCTTCGTTGGCGTTCGGCACAACAGAAAAGGGTACGTGCACGGACCGGCCGCGGCGTCATCGTTTACGGGGACCCTGCGGGATACCCGCGAGCATGTGCGACGGACCCCAGCACTTCGGCTCTCCGCACCTCGTTACCATGCGGGGACGCAGGACCGAACGATCGACAGCATCTGACGACGAAAAGGGACGGGTAGGCGCGTGGCCGAGGCGGCAGACTTCCAGGGGACGCGTCCGTCTCCTGCCCGCCGGTGGCTCCGGCGCACGGCCTCCGTGGTGCTGGGAGCACCTCTGCTGGCCGGTCTCCTGGCCGTTCCGGCCGCCGGTTCCGCCCCGTCCGCCGAGCCCGCCAAGGCCCCCACAGGCTCCCGTACGGTCGATGTGTCCCTGGACACGCTCTCCCCGAGCGTTCCCACGGAGGACGACACCCTGACCGTCTCCGGAACGCTCACGAACAAGGGCAAGGAGACGATCAGCAGCGCCGAGGTCGATCTGCGGGTCGGCCCCCGGCTCTCCGGCCGGGGAGAGGTCGACGACGCCGCCAAGCGCTCCGCATACGTTCCCGGTGTCGACCCGGCCACCGTCGGGGACAAGTACACGGTGAAATTCCCCAAGCTCGCCAAGGGGATCAGCCAGGACTTCACGCTCACCGTGCCCGTCGACAAGCTGGGCCTGGACGACTCCGGCGTCTACCAGCTCGGC
Source organism: Streptomyces sp. SM11 (assembly GCF_002910905.1). Taxonomy (GTDB): domain Bacteria; phylum Actinomycetota; class Actinomycetes; order Streptomycetales; family Streptomycetaceae; genus Streptomyces. The sequence goes on from NZ_NEUE01000302.1 coordinate 38,944, forward strand.
GTCTCGGTCTCCGGCCGCACGACCAGCGCCCCCTACTACGAGCAGGTGCTGGGCATCAAGCGCTCGTTCCTGCCCTGGCAGCCCGAGGCGAGCGACAGCAGGACGAAGCTCACCTTCCTCTGGCCGCTGATCGCGTCTCCCCACGTCACGGCGGAGACCCGCTCGGACGAACAGCAGACGCCCGTGTTCACCGACGACAACCTGGCCGAGGAGCTGGCGCCAGGCGGCCGGCTGGAGCGGATGGTGGCCCTGGGCAGCCGGCTCCCCGTGACCTGGGTCGTCGACCCGGACCTCCTGGCGAGCGTCGCGGCGATGGCCGGGAAGTACGAGATCGAGTCGGGTGACACCACCGTCCCGGGCAAGAACCAGACCGTTGCCAAGCAGTGGCTGACCGCTCTGGAGAAGGTGGTGGAGGACGGCAAGGTGATCGCGCTGCCGTTCGCCGACCCCGATCTGGCCTCCATCGCGCACCGCGGCAAGAACGTCTCCGGAACGCTCAGCCATCTGCAGAACGCCTCCACGGTGGCCGCGACCGCGGTGGAGACCATCCTCCATGTGAAACCGTCCACCGACTTCGCCTGGCCCGTGAACGGCGCCGTGGACTCCTCCATCGTCGATGTGGCGACTTCGGCGGGCGCCCACAACGTGATCGCTCGCAGCGACAGCTTCGGGCAGACGGCGGAGCTTCCGTACACGCCGACCGCGGCGCGGCCGATCGGCGGGGGGACCACCGCGGTCGTCGCGGACGCCCGGCTGTCGACCTTGTTCGACGGCGACATGTCGAGGGCGGGTACCTCCACCCTCGCGGTCCAGAAGTTCCTCGCACACACCCTCGCACTGACCGAGCAGGCGCCCGACAACGAGCGCAGCATCGTCGTGGCCCCGCCGCGGATGCCTACCGCCGCGCAGGCCCAGACGATGGCCCGCGCCCTGGAGGGCCTGGCGGGCAACAGCTGGACGCAGCCACTCGACCTCGTCGCCGCAGCCGAGGTGAAGCCCGACCCGAAGGCCACCGCCAAGGTGCCCCGGGCAGCCGCGTACCCGAAGAAGCTCCGCGCCCAGGAACTGCCCACACAGGCTTTCCAGGACATCCGCACCACCCAGGGCTCGCTCGACAGCTTCGCGACGATCCTGACGCAGCCCGAGCGCGTGGTGACGCCCTTCGGCAACGCCGTCAACCGCTCGATGTCGACGTCCTGGCGCGGACGGTCCCTGGAAGCGCAGCAGTACCGGGACGCGGTCCGCGACTACCTTCAGAGCCTCACCTCCGAGGTCCAGCTCATCGAGAAGTCCGACGTCACCCTCTCCGGGCGCAGCGCGACGATTCCGGTGACCGTGCAGAACCAGCTGGTGCAGGGTGTCGACCGGCTGGTTCTCCGGCTCACCTCGGACAACATCCGGCTCAAGTTCAACGATGATGGGAGTACCGCAGCACTGCCGATCAACATCGCGGGCGGGCACAGCCAGTCGGTGAAGTTCGACACGGCGACCAGCGCCAACGGCCGTGCCCAGGTGACCGCCCGGCTGTACACGGAGGACGGCAGGCAGTACGGCGAGGCGATGACCTTCACCGTGAAGGTCTCCGAGGTGACACCCACCGTGCTGCTCGTGATCGCCGGCGGACTGCTGCTCCTCGTGCTGGCAGGCATCAGGATGTACAGCCACCGCAAGCGCGCCGTGGCAAGCGGCACGGCGGACGGCAACGGCGGCGGACCCGAGCAGCCGAGTGACCCGACTCCGGACACCGGTCCGGAAAGCGGGGACCCGTCGGGAACGGGTGAGAAAGTGGACCGTTGAGCGATGTCTGTCGTGGCCGGTCGGCCGGGGACGATGAGGTAGGGGTTTCGATGAACGCGCCGTACGACGGTGACCGCGGGCAGGGCGCGGGCGGAGCAGCGTCTCCGAGCGGGCCTCCGGTTCCTCCGGGCGCGGGCCAGGACGGCTCCGTGCCGCCGGACCCGTACTTCCAGCACGCCTACGAGGACGACCCCTACCGGGCTCAGGACCTGGCCGCCCAGGACCCGGTGGGCGAGGCGCTCTACGACCGCGCCGCGCACCCTCCGCCGCCTCCCGGCACCTACCAGGAGCCGGGGCCGCTCTACCAGCAGCCGCCCGCCGCTCCCTACGCCCCCGACCCGCGCGTCTGGGCCCAGACCCCGCCCCCCGAGCCGGCGGGGCCCTCGCGGCACCTGCCGTACGGGGACCGCCCGGCGACCACGCAGTTCGTCGGCGTCGACGCCCTCGTCACCCAGGCTTCGGACGACCGGCAGGAGCCGGACGCCTTCGCCCACCTCTTCCGGGACCAGGAGGGATCGGGGAAGCCTCCGGTGCCGCCCCAGCCCGAACCGGCGCCCGCGCCCGCGCCTGCCAAGGGCGGCGGCAAGGTCTCCGGGCTCCTGAAGTCCAGCGCGGTCATGGCCGCGGGCACCCTCGTCTCCCGGCTCACCGGATTCGTGCGGTCCCTGGTGATCACCGCCGCACTCGGCGCCGCGATCCTCGGCGACAGCTTCACCATCGCGTACACCCTGCCGACGATGATCTACATCCTCACCGTCGGCGGCGGCCTGAACTCGGTCTTCGTCCCGCAGCTCGTGCGCGCCATGAAGAACGACGAGGACGGCGGCGAGGCGTTCGCGAACCGGTTGCTGACGCTGGTGATGGTCGCGCTCGGCCTGATCGTCGCCGCCGCGGTCCTTGTCGCACCGGTACTGATCAAACTGATGTCCAGCACGATCGCCGACGACGTGGCCGCCAACAGCGTGGCCGTCACTTTCGCCCGGTACTGCCTGCCCACCATCTTCTTCATGGGTGTGCACGTGGTGATGGGGCAGATCCTCAACGCCCGTGGCAAGTTCGGCGCGATGATGTGGACCCCGGTCCTGAACAACATCGTCATGATCATCACGTTCGGGCTGTTCATCTGGGTCTACGGCACCTCTGGCGAGTCGCAGATGGGCGTCGACACCATCCCGCCGGAGGGCGTCCGGCTGCTCGGCATCGGCACCCTGCTCGGCCTCGTCGTCCAGTCGCTGGCGATGATCCCCTACCTGCGCGAGACGGGCTTCCGCTTCCGCCCCCGGTTCGACTGGAAGGGCCACGGGCTCGGCAAGACCGTCAAACTGGCCAAATGGACCGTGTTGTTCGTCCTGGCCAACCAGGCGGGCGTTCTGGTCGTCACCCAACTCGCCACCGCGGCGGGCGCGGCCTCGGGCCACGACGGCACCGGGTTCCTGGCCTACTCCAACGCCCAGCTGATCTGGGGCATGCCGCAGGCCATCATCACCGTCTCCGTCATGGCCGCGCTGCTGCCCCGCATCTCCCGGGCCGCCCATGACAACGACCCGGGTGCGGTCCGGGACGACATCTCGCAGGGACTGCGCAACTCGGCCGTCGCCATCGTGCCGGTGGCCTTCGCCTTCCTCGCGCTCGGCCTGCCGATGGCCACCCTGCTGTACGCCTCCAGTGGCACCGAGGCCGCCCGCTCCATGGGCTTCATCCTCATGGCGTTCGCGCTCGGCCTGATCCCGTACTCCGTGCAGTACGTCGTCCTCCGCGGGTTCTACGCCTACGAGGACACCCGTACCCCCTTCTACAACACGGTCATCGTGGCCGCCGTCAACGCCGCTGCCTCCTCCCTCTGTTATGTCGTCCTGCCCGCCCGCTGGGCCGTCGTCGGCATGGCCTTCTCCTACGGTCTGGCCTACGCGGTCGGCGTCGGCATCGCCTGGCGCCGACTGAGCAACCGGTTGGGCGGCGACCTGGACGGGGCGCACATCGTGCGGACCTACGCCCGCCTCTGCATGGCCGCGGTGCCCGCCGCCCTGGTCGGCGGCGCCGTCGGATTCGGGATCCTGGAAGTGGTCGGCACCGGTGCTCTCGGCTCACTGGCCGCGCTGATCTGCGGCGGCGTACTCCTCCTGGGCATCTTCTTCGTCGCGGCGAAGAGGATGCGCATCGAAGAGGTCAACGGCCTGGTCGGCATGGTCCGTGGACGGCTCGGACGCTGAATGAGCGCCCGCCCGCACAACCATCGCCGCACTCCGCGTGTCGTGCATAGCGCTGGAGTGTGGGCACAATTGGCGTGACTGTGCAGAGCTGGCTGGCATCGCGCAACGGATGGGGAGGCAGGAACGACGGTGGCGGAACGTAGCACGGCCGCCGTCGACGTGGCCGACAACAGCGGCGACGAGCCGCTGACCGCCAAGGCGGACGAGGCCACGACCGACGGGACGGCGCAAGCCGAGGACACCAAGGGCGCGAGCCCCAAGGACACCGAGAACACGGACGGTGGGCGGGAGCGTTCCGAGGTCGTTCCGGCGTCACCCGATCTGCACAGCGGTCACAAACTCGCCGGGCGCTACCGCCTGGAGGAGTGTGTCACCCGTCTGGACGGCTTCAGCAGCTGGCGTGCTGTCGACGAGAAGCTCCGCCGGGCGGTAGGCGTGCACCTGCTGCCCGCGGACCACCCGCGGGCCCGCTCGGTGCTGGCCGCCGCCCGTTCCTCCGCCCTGCTCGGCGACCCCCGCTTCGTCCAGGTCCTGGACGCCGTCGAGGAGAACGACCTCGTCTACGTGGTCCACGAATGGCTGCCGGACGCCACTGAGCTCACCGCGCTGCTGGCCACCGGGCCGATGGAGGCCCATGACGCCTACCAGCTCGTCAGCCAGCTCTCCCAGGCGATGGCCGCCGCCCACCGCGAGGGGCTGGCCCATCTGCGCCTCACCCCCGGCGCGGTCCTGCGCAGCTCCACGGGGCAGTACCGGATCCGCGGCCTCGCCGTGAACGCCGCCCTGCGCGGTATCACCGCCGAACGCCCCCTCCGTACGGACACCGAGGCCATCGGTGCCCTGCTGTACGCCGCGCTGACCCACCGCTGGCCGTACGGAAGCGACGCCCACGGGCTCTCCGGGCTGCCCAAGAGCATGGGACTCATCGCCCCGGACCAGGTCCGGGCCGGCGTCCACCGGGGCCTCTCCGAGCTCGCCATGCGGGCGCTCGCCAACGACGGTGCCACCGCCTCCCGGCAGGAACCGCCCTGCACCACTCCGGACGAGCTGGCCCGGGCCGTCGCGGCCATGCCGCGCATCCTTCCTCCGGAGCCCACGTTCACCGCGCCGCCGGCGTACCAGCGGACGACCTATCAACAGGGCACGTACGGGCGCCCGTCCTCCCACCCGCCCGCCGTCACCCAGCCCGTGATGCCGGTGCCTCCGGCCCCGCTGCAGAGCCGTACCGGCCGCGTCCTCAAGTGGACCGTCTCGGCACTCCTCATCGCCGCGCTGGGCCTCGGCAGCTGGCAGCTCGCGGAGGCACTGCTCGACCGGACCAAGGGCTCCGACGACACCGGCGTCACCGAGCCGAACGATAACGACAAGAACAAGGACGACAAGCCCGCGCCGTCCGCCGAACCCCTGGACATCGCGGGGGCCACGGAGTTCATGCCCGACGGCTCCGGCATCAAGCAGCGGACGGTGCCGAACACCATCGACGGCAATCCCGGAACCCACTGGGTCACCCCGCGGTACGAGAACTTCGCCAACTTCGGCAACCTCCCCCAGCGCAAGCAGGGCAGCGGAATCATCGTCGACCTCGGCAAGGTGCGTGACGTCTCCGGCATCGACGTGTCCATGTACCGGAAGGGGCAGACGACGACCGTGCTCGCCGCGTCCCCGGACGCCTCGTCCCCGTCCGCGACGGCCGACTTCGACCAGCCGATCGTCAAGCGGACCGTCTCGGGATCGAAGATCGAGGAGAAGCTCGACAAGCCCGTCCGTACCCGCTATGTCCTGATCCACATCACGGAGCTCCCGTCGGACGGAACGGGCGGATACCGGGGCGGCATCACCGACATCTCCGTCCTCGGCTGATCCACCGCCCCGTACTGTGGGGCGGACCGTTCGCCCACCGAGCGCCGACGGCGCCGAGGGTTGCGGCCGTCATACCCGTGACGGCAGGCTTCTCCCCGTCGCCACCGCTTCGCAGGGCGCGGCCCACATGTGACATCGGATCCGGTTCGGAGGGGGAGCACGGTGGATTCCGTTCCACCAGAGGCACCGAGCGACTCGGAGCTGCTCGCCCAGCATGTGGCGGGCGCCCCCGACGCTTTCGGTGAACTCGTACGCCGCCACCGCGACCGGCTCTGGGCCGTGGCACTGCGCACCCTGGGAGACAGGGAGGAGGCGGCCGACGCCGTCCAGGACGCCCTGGTCTCCGCCTTCCGCGCCGCCCACACCTTCCGCGGCCAGTCCGCCGTCACCACCTGGCTCCACCGGATCACCGTCAACGCCTGCCTCGACCGGGTCCGCAAGGCCGCCTCCCGCAAGACGTCCCCGGTGGACGACGCCGAACGGCTCGACCAGCTCCTGGAACCCCACGAATCGGCCGAGGCCCCCGCCGTGCGGCAGGACCTCCAGCGCCAGCTCCAGGAAGCCCTGGCCACACTGCCCGCCGAGCAACGGGCGGCCCTCGTCCTCGTCGACATGCAGGGCTACCCCGTCGCGGAGGCGGCCAGCATCCTGGGGGTGCCGACCGGCACCGTGAAGAGCCGATGCGCCCGGGGCCGGGCGAGACTGGCCCCCCTGGTCCGCCATCTGCGCGCGGGAACCGGGGGACAGACCCCCGACGGGGAGAACGACGCCGGAAGGAACCGGACGCCCGGACCATCCGTCCCACCTGCGCCAGGCCCCAGAGACGCAGGAGCAAGCGATCCTGCCGCCACGAAGGGAGGAGGTGGGCGCCCGTGACATCCACGGCCGACACGGCTCAGCACCCGGAGGTCTCCGAGATCTCCGATCTCACCGAGGGGCTGCTCCCCCCTTCCCGGGCGGCGGAAGTCCGGCAGCACGTCGCGGGGTGCGACCTCTGCTCCGAGGTCGCTGACTCCCTGGAGGAGATCCGGGAGATGCTCGGATCGATGCCCTCCTCCGAGCCGATGCCCGAGGACATCGCTGCCCGAATCGACGCGGCCCTCGCGGCGGAGGTCCGCCCCATCGCTCCCGCCGTGGACGAGCCGGTCGTTGTTTCACGTGAAACAACGACTGCCGAAGACACGTCGACCGACCGTGCGACGAGTGCGTCCGCTCCCAGGAGCGTCGGCGCCCCCGCCTCGGACCGTCCTGAGGGCCGGTCCTCCGCCGCTACCGGGCCTGGCCGCCGTCCCGCCCGTCGGCGTCGGCGCATTGTGGTGCTCGGCACCGCGTTCGGCGCGGCGGTCATCGGGATGGGCGTCTCCTTCCTCCAGTCCATCGTCCCGTCCGGCGACTCCCCCAAGACCGCGGCCGACAGCGGAGTCAGCGCCGCGGAGAGCGGCGCGCACGCCTACGCCGACGGCACGCTCGAATCCCGGGTGCAGGAACTGCTCGGCGGTGGATCGGGCCAGGAGAGCCCCGGTGCCAAGAAGGTGCCGCCGGACGTGGACATGCAATGGTTGGACGGAACTCACACGCCCGACGCCGAGACGTCCAGGAGCCCTTTGAAGGCCCCTGCCGTCGCCGTTCCCCCCTGTGTCCAGCAGGCCACCGGCCGCACCACCCCGGCCCTCGCCCTCGACGAGGGGACGTACCAGGGGACGGACGCCTACCTCGTCGTCCTTCCGCACCCGAGCGACACCTCACGCGTACAGGCCTACCTCGTGGCCGCCTCCTGCGTGGACACCACCCCTGAATCCACCGGGCAGCTGCTGCTCACCCGCGCCTACCACCGCCCCTGAAAACCGTCGGCGACCACCGCGGCACGTTCGGGAATGCATCAGCCGTAGGATCCGTTGGGTGGGGTGAGAGTCGTTGAACCGACCCCGTAAGCAGTTAGGCAGTCTGCAGAAACGAGGAAGCAACCCGTGAGCGACGTCCGTAATGTGATCATCATCGGCTCCGGACCGGCCGGGTACACCGCCGCGCTGTACACCGCCCGCGCCTCGCTGAACCCGTTGGTCTTCGAGGGCGCCGTCACGGCCGGCGGTGCGCTGATGAACACCACCGACGTGGAGAACTTCCCCGGATTCCAGGACGGCATCATGGGCCCCGAGCTCATGGACAACATGCGGGCCCAGGCCGAGCGCTTCGGCGCCGAGCTGATCCCCGACGACGTGGTCGCGGTCGACCTCACCGGTGACATCAAGACCGTCACCGACACCGCGGGCACCGTCCACCGCGCCAAGGCCGTCATCGTCACGACCGGCTCCCAGCACCGCAAGCTGGGACTGCCCAACGAGGACGCCCTCTCCGGACGCGGCGTCTCCTGGTGCGCCACCTGCGACGGCTTCTTCTTCAAGGACCACGACATCGCCGTGATCGGCGGCGGTGACACCGCGATGGAGGAGGCGACCTTCCTCTCCCGCTTCGCCAAGTCCGTGACGATCGTCCACCGCCGCGACACCCTGCGTGCCTCCAAGGCCATGCAGGACCGGGCCTTCGCCGACCCGAAGATCAAGTTCGCCTGGGACAGCGAGGTCGCCGAGGTCAAAGGTGACCAGAAGCTCTCCGGTCTGACCCTGCGCAACACCAAGTCCGGCGAGACCTCCGAGCTCCCCGTGACCGGACTGTTCATCGCCGTTGGCCACGACCCGCGCACCGAGCTCTTCAAGGGCCAGCTGGAGCTCGACGACGAGGGTTACCTGAAGGTTGAGGCGCCCTCCACGCGCACCAACCTGACCGGCGTGTTCGGCGCCGGAGACGTGGTCGACCACACCTATCGTCAGGCCATCACGGCAGCGGGCACCGGCTGCTCCGCCGCCCTGGACGCCGAGCGCTTCCTCGCGGCCCTGGCCGACGCGGAGCCCGCCGAGCCGGAGAAGACCCCGGCCGTCTGAACGTCCGCACCGCACCCCCACCACCCCGAGAGACTAAGGAGGCCGCCGTGGCCGGCGACCTGAAGCACGTTACGGACGACACCTTCGACGATGTCGTCCTCAAGAGCGACAAGCCCGTTCTGGTGGACTTCTGGGCCGCCTGGTGCGGCCCGTGCCGCCAGATCGCCCCTTCGCTGGAGGCGATCGCGGCAGAGCACGGCGACCAGATCGAGATCGTCAAGCTCAACATCGACGAGAACCCTGCCACCGCCGCCAAGTACGGCGTGATGTCCATCCCGACCCTGAACGTGTACCAGGGCGGCGAGGTCGCCAAGACCATCGTCGGCGCCAAGCCGAAGGCCGCGATCCTCCGCGACCTCGAGGGCTTCATCGGCGCGTAACCGCGCAGCAGCGCCCCGGCGCAATGTTTCACGTGA
>NZ_NEUE01000302.1:48215-71896 GCF_002910905.1 Streptomyces sp. SM11
GTTTCACGTGACGGCCGGCAGCGGCCCGGCCTCACAACGGCCGCAACACTGGTTCCTTCTGGACCGCACCCAAAAGCCGGTCGAGCGCCAGCTCCACGTCTTCCTTCCAGGAGAGCGTCGTCCGCAGATCCAGCCTCAGCCGCGGGTACGCAGGATGCGGCCGCACTGTCTTGAAGCCAACGGCCAGCAGATGATCCGCAGGGAGTACGCACGTGGCCTGCTCGGACCGCGCGTTCCCGAACGCCTCGATCGCCTTGAAGCCCCGGCGCAGAACATCCTTGGCCACCGACTGCACCATCACACGGCCCAGCCCCTGGCCCTGGTACTCGGGAATGATCAGACCGGTGATGAGCTGGACGGCATCGGGAGAGACCGGGCTGGTCGGGAAAGCCGTCGAGCGGGGGACGTACGCGGGCGGGGCGTAGAGCACGAAGCCGACCGGCACGTCGTCCACATAGACCACCCGGCCGCAGGAGCCCCACTCCAGGAGGATCGCGGAGATCCAGGCTTCCTTCTCCAGTTCCGGCTTGCCCGCCCTTACCGCGGCTTCCCCGCTGACCGGGTCAAGCTCCCAGAAGACGCACGAGCGGCAACGCTCGGGGAGGTCCGGAAGGTTGTCCAGGGTGAGTGGTACGAGCCGACGCCCCATGACGGCGATTCCTCTTTTCCTTCGCCCGCCGCATCACGTGCGGCTGCCAGCGTGCTCCGTTCACGGAACAGACTGCCGACGAATCCCCCGACGGCACCCAGGCCCAGACCGACCGTGACGAGCCCACCGCGGCTCACTCTTCGCAAGGCCTCCGCCCTCCTCTGAGGTCGATCACCGTGGATGCGCCATCCCAGAACGCATCGTATCCACCCAGAGGTGATGCGGATACCGAGAGAGAGCAAAGGGCGGACCGTGTTCCGGTATGCACCGGCGCACGACCCGCCCTTCCGCGAGAATCTGCGGCTCAGCCCTCGTCGTCCTCCTCGGACGTCTCAGCGAGCCGACGCTCCAGCACACGACCCTCACCCGGGGCGAGACTGCCGAGAATCCGGTCCAGATCCTCCATCGAGGCGAACTCGACGACGATCTTGCCCTTCTTCTGCCCCAGGTCGACCTTCACCCGGGTCTCAAAGCGGTCGGACAGACGGGTCGCCAGGTCGGTCAGGGCGGGGGACAGTCGGCCGCCGGCCCTCGGCCCCTTGGGCTTCGGAGAGCTCGAAGGGCGCGAGCCCATGAGCGTCACGATCTCCTCGACCGCACGCACCGAAAGCCCCTCGGCCACGATGCGGTGGGCCAGCCGGTCCTGCTCCTCCGAGTCGTCCACGGACAACAGGGCACGGGCATGACCGGCGGAGAGAACGCCCGCGGCGACCCGGCGCTGCACCGGCGGCGAAAGCCGCAGGAGCCTGAGCGTGTTCGACACCTGCGGCCGGGAGCGGCCGATCCGGTCGGCCAGCTGGTCATGGGTGCACTTGAAGTCCTTGAGCAGCTGGTCGTACGCGGCGGCCTCTTCCAACGGATTCAGCTGAGCCCGGTGGAGGTTCTCCAGCAGCGCGTCCAACAGCAGCTTCTCGTCGTCCGTGGCGCGGACGATGGTGGGAATCCGCTCCAGGCCCGCTTCGCGGCAGGCCCTCCACCGACGCTCACCCATGATGAGCTCGTAGCTGCCCGGGCCCACCTTCCGGACGACGACCGGCTGGAGAAGGCCGACTTCCTTGATGGAGACGACCAGCTCGGCCAGCGCGTCCTCGTCGAAGACCTCACGGGGCTGACGGGGGTTCGGAGTGATCTCCCTGATCGGCAGCTCGGCGAAGTACGCGCCGGACGTCCCCGCCTCCTGCTCGGACCGGTCCTCCGGGGCGGACGCCGGCTCCGGCACGACCGGGACGGACGGCAGCGCGGTCACCTTCGCCGCGGCCACCCCGCGCTCCGCCGTCAGAACCGGACCCGCACCGGACGACGCCGGGCCGCCTCCGGGCGCCGACACCTGCTTCTCCTGGGGAGCGGCGGGGATCAGCGCACCGAGCCCACGCCCCAGCCCTCTACGACGCTCACTCACTGAATGCCCTCCGAAACGTTCTGCTGGCTGTTCTGACTGCTCGTGTGGACGTGCTGAGCCTCGTAGTGCACCCCGACGCCCCGCAGGGCGATCTCCCGGGCGGCTTCGAGGTACGAGAGTGAACCGCTGGAGCCCGGATCGTAGGTCAGTACGGTCTGCCCGTAGCTCGGCGCCTCCGAGATGCGCACCGACCGCGGGATGCTCGTCCGCAGCACTTCCTTGCCGAAGTGGGTACGGACCTCCTCGGCGACCTGAGAGGCGAGCCTCGTCCGGCCGTCGTACATCGTCAACAGGATCGTCGAGACGTGCAGATCCGGATTCAGATGGCCCCGCACCAGGTCGACGTTCCGCAGGAGCTGCCCCAGGCCTTCCAGCGCGTAGTACTCACACTGGATGGGGATCAGCACCTCGGCCCCGGCCACCAGCGCGTTCACCGTCAGCAGACCCAGTGAGGGCGGGCAGTCGATGAGGATGTAGTCCAGCGGCTGCTCGTACGCCTGGATGGCCCGCTGAAGCCGGCTCTCCCGTGCCACCAGCGAGACCAGCTCGATCTCCGCACCGGCGAGATCAATAGTGGCGGGGGCGCAGAAGAGACCCTCGACGTCCGGTACGGGCTGGACCACCTCGGAGAGCGGCCGGCTCTCCACCAGGACGTCATAGATCGAAGGAACATCGGCGTGGTGATCGATGCCCAGAGCCGTGGAGGCGTTGCCCTGCGGGTCGAGGTCGACCACCAGAACGCGCGCACCGTGCAGGGCCAGGGAAGCGGCAAGGTTAACCGTCGTGGTTGTCTTGCCGACTCCGCCCTTCTGGTTGGCCACCACCATGACGCGGGTGCGGTCAGGGCGGGGCAGCCCTTCGCCGGCGCGGCCGATGGCCTCGACCGCCAGCTGAGCGGCACGGCCGATGGGTGTGTCGTCCATCGGCGGCGGTGTTTCACGTGAAACACCCTCACCCACGGACTCGGTTCGGGGACCGGGGACCGGGTCGGTCATCGGTCCCGCGATGTTGGCGTCGGACCGCAAGGATTCACTCTCCTCGGCTTCAGGCTCGCAATGAACAGAGCCTGCCATGCTTTCGGGGTCGTGAACCAGCGAGGCCCGCTGTTCTGTGGATGAATCCGTGCGTGTGGACAACTCGGCAACCCGTCCGGGCTTGCGGTCGCGCGGCGTGGCAGCCGCACGACCGCGGCCGATGATTCCCTGCAGCAGAGAGCGACGTTTCACGTGAAACACGATGCCCCCGCGGAGCAACTACCAGGCCACGACACTCCGCACGAGGTGCGTATCGCTACTTTCCGGTAGAACCACTGCTAAGCGGCACAAGACGCTCTCTACTCCGCATATCGGCCGACCGCTCGAAGCCCTCGACTGGACGGCAACAGCGTCCCGCGATACCGCTCAGCGACGCCTGCGCATGCGGCCCGTCCGGGCGGCCTTGGCCCTCTTTGCGGCGAACCTCACACCGCCCGGGCTCTCGCCCACCACGACACGGACCACCGTGGAGAGCGGATCGACCACGCCTTCGCCGACATGGAGCACCTCGGTCTCCAGCACGCCGAGCTTGCTGAGCGCCGCCCTGGCGCCGTTGAGCTCCTCCTCGGCGGTGTCGCCCTTGAGCGCGAGCATCTCCCCGTACGGCTTCAGCAGAGGCACGCCCCAGCCCGCCAGCCGGTCCAGCGGCGCCACCGCACGGGCGGTCACCACCTGAACGGGCTGAAGCGTCCCGAGGACCTCCTCGGCCCGGCCGCGCACGACCGTCACATGGTCCAGTCCGAGCAGGTCGACGACCTCCTGGAGGAAGTTCGTCCGCCGGAGCAGCGGCTCCAGCAGGGTGATCTTGAGATCGGGGCGCACCAGGGCCAGCGGGATACCGGGCAGACCCGCGCCCGAGCCCACATCGCAGACGGTGACGCCTTTGGGCACGACCTCGGAGAGCACCGCGCAGTTCAGCAGGTGCCGCTCCCACAGCCGGGGGACTTCACGCGGCCCGATCAGGCCTCGCTTAACCCCGGCATCCGCAAGAAGCTCCGCATACCGGACAGCCTCCGGGTAGCGCTCTCCGAACACCATCTGCGCCTCCGCAGGTGCCTGGGGGAGCTCTGCTGCCTCCGTCACGGGGACCGTCCTTCCATACCGCACTAGCGCACTGTGGGTGGCTGACTATCAGGCTGACAAAGATCGGCCCCGCCTGCGAACAGACGGGGCCGACAGTACAAGGATCCGGTCAGGCCGGGAGAACGACGACGAAGCGCTGCGGCTCCTCGCCCTCCGACTCGCTCCGGAGACCGGCCGCGGCGATCGCGTCGTGCACGACCTTGCGCTCGAACGGCGTCATCGGGTCCAGCTTCACCGGCTCACCGGAGCTCTTGACCTCGTTCGCGGCCTTGGCACCCAGCTCCGCGAGGATCTCGCGCTTCTTGGCCCGGAAACCGCCGATGTCCAGCATCAGCCGGCTGCGGTCGCCGGTCTCCCGGTGGACGGCCAGCCGCGTCAGCTCCTGGAGCGCCTCCAGGACCTCGCCGTCCCGGCCCACGAGCTTCTGGAGGTCGCGTGCCGATTCGCTGATGATCGACACCGCGGCCCGGTCCGCCTCGACGTCCATGTCGATGTCGCCGTCGAGGTCGGCGATGTCGAGCAGTCCCTCAAGGTAGTCGGCAGCGATCTCGCCCTCCTGCTCCAGGCGGGTCAGGGTGTCGCTCCCGGCCTCAGCGGCGGCCGTGGAAGTGGTGCCTTCCGTCACGGATGGACTCCTTCTTACTTCTTGGACGGGTGCTTGGGCCGCTGCGGGCCCTTGCGCTGTCCGGACTTGGCTTGGCGTGAGGAGCCGGAGGCGGGCTTGCCCGCCGACTTCGGCTTGTCGTCCTGCGGTGCGTCCTGCTTCTCGAGCGAGGTCTTGGAGCCGGCTTCCGCGTGCTCCGAGTCCTTGGCTCCACCGGCCGTCTGGCGCTTCGCCTTGGTCTGGCGCTTGGGCTGCTGCCGCTTGTGCGCCTGGCTGCCCTCGGCATCGGCGGCGGCGGTCTCGCTCTTGTGCACCGTGCCGTCCTCCTGGGCCGCGAGACCCAGCTTGCCGAGACCGGTGATGAACTTGCGCTCGATGTCGTTGCGGTCGGGACCCTTGGCGACGATCGCCTTGACGGTGTTGCGCCGAGTACGGCCGCGCACCTGCTCGTGGGAGGCCACGCTCTTGAGAACCCGCTGGAGGTAGGCGTCCTGCGCCTTGCTGCCCGGCGTCGGGTTCTGGTTGATCACGTACATCTGCTGACCCATGGTCCAGACGTTCGTGGTCAGCCAGTAGACGAGGACACCGACGGGGAAGTTGATACCCATCACGGCGAAGATGACCGGGAAGATGTACATCAGCATCTTCTGCTGCTGCATGTACGGGGTCTTCACCGTCAGGTCGACATTCTTCGTCATCAGCTGGCGCTGGGTGAAGAACTGCGACGCGGACATCAGCACGATCATGATCGCGGTGATGATCCGGACGTCCAGGAGATCGGCGTTGAGCGAGGTGACCTTCTCGACGCTGTCCGTGAACTTCGCGGCGAGCGGGGCGCCGAAGATGTGGGCCTCACGGGCGCTGTCCAGCAGGTCCTGGTTGATCGCCCCGATCTTCTTGCCCGAGGCGATGGACGAGAGCACGTGATACAGGGCGAAGAAGAACGGGGACTGCGCCAGGATGGGAAGACACGAGGAGAGCGGGTTGGTGCCCGTCTCCTTGTACAGCTTCATCATCTCTTCGGACTGACGCTGCTTGTCGTTCTTGTAGCGCTCCTGGATCGCCTTCATCTTCGGCTGGAGCACCTGCATATTGCGGGTCGACTTGATCTGCTTCACGAAGAGCGGGATCAGGCAGATCCGGATCAGCACCACCAGGGACACGATCGACAGGCCCCAGGCCCAGCCGGAGTCGTCGCCGAAGAGCGCCCCGTAGACCTTGTGGAACTGAACGATGACCCATGAGACAGGTGTGGTGATAAAGCTGAACAGACTGGCAATCGTGTCCACTAATCAGGCTCCTTGAGCATTGGGCGAGGTCTCTGCTGCCGGGCTCGGCGGTTCGGAGACCGACCCCCCGGACGGCACATCAGTGGCGGACTCCCCGCCCTTTTCGCCGCGCAGGGCGTTGCGCAGCAGCTCGTGCCACCGCGGACGCTTGCGTGGCGGAACATGATCCACACCGCCGGGTGACCACGGATTGCACCGCAGGATGCGCCAGGCCGTCAGCGCTGTTCCCTTGATGGCACCGTGCCTGTCGATCGACGTATATCCATAGTGGGAACACGACGGGTAATAGCGGCAGACAGGCCCGAGGAGCGGACTGATCGTCCACTGGTACAGCTTGATGAGAGCAAGCAGCGGGTACTTCATCGCGCGCCCCCTCCCAGCAGCCGCTGAAGAGCGACGTCCAGGTCTCGGGCCAGCTGTGCATGGTCGGCGTCGCCCGCACCGGGCAGCGCCCGTACGACAACAAGGCTACCGGGGGGCAGCTGAGCCAGCCGGTCGCGGACCAGGTGGCGGAGCTTCCGCTTCACCGCGGTACGGACGACGGCGCCCCCCACGGCCTTGCTGACAACGAAACCCGCACGCGGCGGGGGAACAGTCTCCCCCGTCACGTGCGGGTCCGTTTCATCGCTGCGTAGATGGACGACGAGCAGCGGACGTCCGGCTCGACGTCCTCGTCGTACCGCGGTCGCGAAGTCCTCGCGCCGCCTCAGCCGATTCTCGGTAGGCAGCACGTCATGGACCTGTAAGCGTTATCAGGCGGACAGGCTGCTGCGGCCCTTGCCACGGCGGTTCGCGAGAATCGCACGGCCGGCACGGGTACGCATGCGCAGCCGGAAGCCATGGGTCTTGGCGCGACGACGGTTGTTCGGCTGGAAGGTGCGCTTGCTCACTCGGGGGCTCCAGAAATGATTCGTGTGTTGGCGGGACATCGCCTGGCTGTCACCGTGCGCCCACGAGGAACTCGCGTAAACGCCTTAGTGCACCGCTTCACAATCACAGATCGTGATCTTTGCCCATCGGAGGCAGGCGGCAGCAGCCATCGACAACTCGACCTGGTCACGGTACGCGCGGCTACGCCATCCGGTCAAACCGGCCTCGCGTGACCCCCCATTGTGCACAGCCTGTGGACAACAACTTGAACAGCGCGGGTCGGCCTGACTACCGTGGCTGAACTCCGGTTCTTTTCCTTCCCGACTGCCGGGCCTCACCCGACCCGACCCATCCCGTCCCGAGAACCACACATTCGTGGGACATGCGAGAGAGCGTGCCTTGTGGCTGACGTACCTGCCGATCTTGCCGCAGTGTGGCCGCGAGTGCTGGAACAACTCCTCGGGGAGGGCCAGCAGGGCATCGAGCCGAAGGACAGGCAGTGGATCGAGCGCTGCCAGCCGCTGGCACTCGTCGCCGACACCGCACTGCTGGCCGTTCCCAATGAATGGGGCAAGCGCGTCCTGGAGGGCCGGCTCGCGCCGCTCATCAGCGAGACGCTGACCCGCGAGTGCGGCCGCCCCATCCGGATCGCGATCACCGTCGACGACTCCGCGGGCGACCAGCCCGCTCCGCCGTCGCCCCCGATGCACCAGTCGCACCAGAGCCAGCAGGGCCACCGTTACCCGGCGCAGCAGCCGCGTGAGGACTCCCAGCGCAACGACGCGTACGACGGATACGGCCACCGGCCCTCCGACGACGGAATGCCGGTGGCGCGGCCGGCCTACCCCGACTACCAGCAGCAGCGCCCGGAGCCCGGCGCCTGGCCGCGTACCCAGGAGGACCTTTCCTGGCAGCAGCCGCGGCACGGCGGGTACCAGGACCGCGAGCAGCCCCCCGGCGAGCCGTACCGCGAGAGCGAGTCCTACCGGGAGAACGAGCAGTACCGGGAGCAGCCCTCCGAGCAGTGGCGCGAGCCGTACGGCACCGGGCGCCCCCAGCAGCCGCAGCACGACTACCGGTCGCAGCCGCCCGAGCACCAGGGGTACGAGCAGCAGCGTCCCGACCGGCAGGACCAGCAGCCGCAGCACCGCCAGGGCGGTCACGGCCCCGGGCGGACCGGCGGCTCGGTGCCCGGCCCGATGGGCGCCCAGCCGGCCCCCGCGCCGGGCCCCGGCGAACCGCACGCCCGGCTGAACCCGAAGTACCTCTTCGACACCTTCGTCATCGGAGCGTCCAACCGGTTCGCGCACGCCGCGGCCGTCGCCGTCGCCGAGGCGCCCGCGAAGGCGTACAACCCCCTCTTCATCTACGGGGAGTCGGGCCTCGGCAAGACCCACCTGCTGCACGCCATCGGGCACTACGCGCGGAGCCTCTACCCGGGGACCCGGGTGCGGTACGTGAGCTCGGAGGAGTTCACCAACGAGTTCATCAACTCGATCCGCGACGGCAAGGGCGACACCTTCCGCAAGCGCTACCGCGACGTGGACATCCTGCTGGTCGACGACATCCAGTTCCTGGCGAGCAAGGAGTCGACGCAGGAGGAGTTCTTCCACACCTTCAATACGCTGCACAACGCGAACAAGCAGATCGTGCTCTCCTCGGACCGGCCGCCCAAGCAGCTGGTGACACTGGAGGACCGGCTGCGCAACCGTTTCGAGTGGGGCCTGACCACCGACGTCCAGCCGCCCGAGCTGGAGACCCGGATCGCGATCCTCCGCAAGAAGGCGGTGCAGGAGCAGCTCAACGCCCCGCCGGAGGTCCTGGAGTTCATCGCCTCACGGATCTCGCGCAACATCCGTGAGCTGGAGGGCGCCCTGATCCGGGTGACCGCCTTCGCCTCCCTCAACCGGCAGCCGGTGGACCTCGGACTGACCGAGATCGTCCTCAAGGACCTGATCCCGGGCGGCGAGGAGTCGGCGCCGGAGATCACCGCACCGGCCATCATGGCGGCCACCGCGGACTACTTCGGCCTCACCGTGGACGACCTCTGCGGATCCTCGCGCAGCCGGGTCCTGGTGACGGCGCGCCAGATCGCCATGTATCTGTGCCGGGAGCTGACCGATCTCTCGCTGCCGAAGATCGGTGCGCAGTTCGGCGGCCGCGACCATACGACGGTGATGCACGCGGACCGCAAGATCCGGGCGCTGATGGCGGAGCGCCGCTCCATCTACAACCAGGTCACCGAGCTGACCAACCGCATCAAGAACGGCTGACGCCGGCTCCCGGGCTTCTCCGGGAACGTTCCTCAGGAGCGCCTGTCGCGGACCCCGACGGTCCGTGGCAGGCGCTTTTTCGCGTTCCCAGGGCCGGTAACGGGGGTTCGGGAGCCCTCGACGCACCCTCCCGAGCGTCACCGAGGCCCGCGACGAGTGCCCCGCCGAAGCCGCGCTGTTCGAATACGGGCTGCTCAGAGGCTCTTCTCCACAGATGTGCGGGAAATCTTCCGTCCACAGCCTGGGGACTGGGAAGTTGTCCATATTGCGTCCACAGGACGCGCTGCCGATACTCCATCAGGCCAGGTCACATGGTTGGGGATTTGTGGTCAACCGTCATCCACAGCCTGTGGACAGAATTTTCGTCCACAGGGGGGCGTCGATGTTGTCCACCGGCGGCCCACAGGCTGAGCCCTGTTGTCCCCAGCTCTTCCATGCTTCTCCACACCTCTGTCCACTGTTCGGCAACGCAACACACGCTCTCACCGCCCGGAGTGAAAGGCGTCACACCAAGGTGGTCGGTTGGGCTGTGGGGAACGTGGGTAAAGCTGGGGACAGGCCTGGGGAGAAGTGGCCCCCTCCTGTGCATCGGGTGTGCAGAACTTTCGCCCGTCCACAGAAAGCCCCGGTTGTCCACGGGCGCCACCCACAGGACCGGTGGACAAAAAACCGTCGCTGACCTGTGCAAACGACGTTATCCACGGTATCCACAAGGCCTACTACTACTACCACCCAGAGTTAGCCAGGAGTCAGCTTCGAAGTGGGGCCTGTGTACAACTCGACCGTCGACCGCCGCGAAGCTTTTGGCCCGACTTGACCCCGAGCAGCAACGACTGTCGGTGCCGTACGTCAGACTGGACCCCGGAGCCTCCCCAGCCCTCGGCAGGGAGCTCCGGTCCAGACGACGAAGGCCAGCAGGGCGAGCGAGCAACAGCAGGAGGCGGTTCCGGTGAAGATCCGGGTGGAGCGCGATGTACTCGCGGAGGCGGTGGCCTGGGTGGCCCGCAGCCTCCCGGCCCGTCCGCCGGCGCCCGTTCTCGCGGGCCTTCTGCTGAAGGCCGAGGACGGGGCTCTCAGCTTCTCCAGCTTCGACTACGAGGTCTCCGCCAGGGTCTCCGTCGACGCGGAGATCGACGAGGACGGCACGGTGCTCGTCTCCGGCCGGCTGCTCGCCGACATCTGCCGCGCCCTGCCCAACCGCCCGGTGGAGATCTCCACCGACGGTGTGCGCGCCACGGTCGTCTGCGGCTCCTCGCGCTTCACCCTCCACACACTGCCTGTGGAGGAGTACCCCGCACTGCCGCAGATGCCGACCGCCACGGGCACCGTCCCCGGTGAGGTCTTCGCCTCGGCCGCCGCCCAGGTCGCCATCGCCGCCGGCCGCGACGACACGCTGCCGGTGCTCACCGGCGTGCGGATCGAGATCGAGGGCGACACGGTCACCCTCGCCTCCACCGACCGCTACCGCTTCGCGGTCCGCGAGTTCCTGTGGAAGCCGGAGAACGCCGATGCCTCGGCGGTCGCGCTGGTGCCCGCCAAGACCCTCCTGGACACCGCCAAGGCGCTCACGAGCGGCGACACGGTCACCCTGGCACTCTCCGGCTCCGGCGCGGGCGAGGGCCTGATCGGTTTCGAGGGCGCCGGACGCCGGACCACCACCCGGCTGCTCGAAGGCGACCTGCCGAAGTACCGCACGCTCTTCCCGACCGAGTTCAACTCCGTCGCGGTGATCGAGACGGCCCCCTTCGTCGAGGCCGTCAAGCGTGTGGCCCTGGTCGCCGAGCGCAACACCCCCGTACGGCTCAGCTTCGAGCAGGGCGTCCTCATCCTGGAAGCCGGTTCCAGTGACGACGCACAGGCTGTGGAGCGCGTCGACGCGGTGCTGGAGGGCGACGACATCTCGATCGCCTTCAACCCGACGTTCCTGCTGGACGGTCTGAGCGCGATCGACTCCCCCGTCGCCCAGCTCTCGTTCACCACGTCCACCAAGCCCGCCCTGCTCAGCGGCCGTCCGGCCGTCGACGCCGAGGCGGACGACGCGTACAAGTACCTGATCATGCCGGTGCGTCTTTCCGGCTGATCCCGGTTTCCCCCGGCCGATCGGGGGACGTGACCGCGGCAGTTCCCGGCGGGCCCCTTCGGTGCGGAGCGGGCCCGCCGTGCTGTCCCCGGCCGGGCGTAGGCTCGGTCCTGGGTGCAAACGCCCCGACGCTTATCGCCACGACGCTTAAGGAATCTCTGATGGAGCTCGGTCTCGTCGGCCTCGGCAAGATGGGCGGCAACATGCGCGAGCGCATCCGCCGCGCAGGCCACACCGTCATCGGTTACGACCGCAACCCGGATGTCGCCGATGTCCACAGTCTCGAAGAGCTTGTGGGCAAGCTGAAGGGCCCGCGGGTCGTCTGGGTCATGGTCCCGGCCGGTGCCGCGACCCAGTCCACGATCGACGAGCTGGCCGAGCTGCTCTCGCCCGGCGACGTCGTCGTCGACGGCGGGAACTCGCGCTGGACCGACGACGAGAAGCACGCCGTCGAGCTGGGCCGCAAGGACATCGGCTTCGTGGACTGCGGCGTCTCCGGTGGCGTGTGGGGCCTGGAGAACGGCTACGCCCTGATGTACGGCGGCACCGAGGAGAACGTGGCGAAGGTCCAGCCGGTCTTCGACGCGCTGAAGCCCGAGGGCGACTTCGGCTCCGTGCACGCGGGCAGGGTCGGCGCCGGCCACTTCGCGAAGATGGTCCACAACGGCATCGAGTACGCCATGATGCAGGCCTACGCCGAGGGCTGGGAGCTGCTGGAGAAGGTCGACTCCGTCACCGACGTGCGCGAGGTCTTCCGCTCCTGGCAGGAGGGCACGGTCATCCGTTCCTGGCTGCTCGACCTCGCGGTCAACGCGCTCGACGACGACGAGCACCTGGACAGGCTCCGGGGCTTCGCCGCCGACTCGGGCGAGGGCCGCTGGACGGTGGAGGCCGCGATCGACAACGCGGTGCCGCTGCCCGCGATCACGGCGTCGCTGTTCGCGCGGTTCGCCTCGCGGCAGGACGACTCGCCGCAGATGAAGATGATCGCCGCGCTGCGCAACCAGTTCGGCGGGCACGCGGTCGAGAACAAGAAGTAGCCCCGCACCGGCACCACCGGCAGCGGCGAACAGCAAACGGCACCACACGCACCACAGAGCGGAACAGGAAGGCCCGGGAGGTCGGCGCACATGCATGTCACCCATCTCTCGCTGGCCGACTTCCGCTCGTACGCCCGGGTCGAGGTCCCTCTCGACCCGGGCGTCACCGCGTTCGTGGGGCCCAACGGACAGGGCAAGACCAATCTCGTCGAGGCCGTCGGCTATCTCGCCACCCTCGGCAGCCACCGGGTCTCCTCGGACGCCCCGCTGGTGCGGATGGGCGCGGAGCGGGCGGTGATCCGTGCGGCGGTGACCCAGGGCGAGCGTTCGCAGCTGATCGAGCTGGAGCTGAACCCAGGCCGCGCGAACCGGGCCCGTATCAACCGGTCCTCGCAGGTCAGACCGCGTGACGTGCTCGGCATCGTACGGACGGTGCTGTTCGCGCCGGAGGATCTTGCGCTGGTCAAGGGCGACCCCGGGGAGCGGCGGCGGTTCCTGGACGAGCTGATCACGGCGCGTTCGCCCCGGATGGCCGGGGTCCGCTCCGACTACGAGCGGGTGCTCAAGCAGCGCAACACGCTCCTCAAGTCCGCGGCGATGGCGCGCCGGCACGGCGGCCGCACGATGGACATGTCCACGCTCGACGTCTGGGACCAGCATCTGGGCCGGGTGGGCGCCGAGCTCCTCGCGCAGCGTCTCGATCTGATCGCCACGCTCCAGCCGCTGGCCGACAAGGCGTACGGGGACGTCGCGCCGGGCGGCGGTCCGGTGGCGCTGGAGTACCGCAGCTCGGTCGGTGGGGACGTGGGTCCCGCGCGCACCCGCGACGAGCTGTACGAGCAGCTGATCGCGGCGCTCGTGGGGGTCCGCAAGCAGGAGATCGAGCGGGGCGTGACCCTCGTCGGTCCGCACCGCGACGATCTGGTGCTCGGTCTGCGGGGGATGCCGGCGAAGGGGTACGCGAGTCACGGCGAGTCCTGGAGTTACGCGTTGGCGCTGCGGCTGGCCTCGTACGAGCTGCTGCGCGCCGAGGGCAACGAGCCGGTACTGGTCCTGGACGACGTCTTCGCCGAGCTGGACGCCCGCCGCCGGGAGCGGCTGGCGGAGCTGGTGGCCCCGGGCGAGCAGGTGCTCGTGACGGCTGCCGTGGCGGAGGACGTTCCGGGGGTGCTGGCGGGGACGCGGTACACGGTGACCGCGGGCGAGGTGGAGCGCGGATGACCGGCCGGGGCGAGAGCGCGTCGGGCCGACGGGGATCGGCCGCCCGCGCGAGCGGTACGGGCGCGGCTCGCGCGAAGCGTACGGGCGCGGACCTGGCCGGTGGCGCGGGAGACGCGCTCCCGGATCCGGCAGCTTCGGGGACGTTCTCCGGAGCGTCTTCCGGGGCGTCGAAGCCGCCCGAGGTGACCGGGGTCGATCTCGCCCGGGTCGCGTTGCGGGCGGCGAAGGAGCAGGCCAGGGCGCGGGGCGCGGCGGCGCAGCAGAAGAAGCAGGCCCGGCGGGGCGGCGGGCTGCGCTCGGGGGCCCGGTCGGACGGCCGGGATCCGCTGGCGCTGGGCTCCGCGATCAACCGGCTGATCACCGAGCGGGGCTGGGAGACGCCCGCGGCGGTCGGCGGGGTGATGGGGCGGTGGCCGCAGATCGTCGGCGCGGATCTGGCGAAGCACTGCGTACCGCTGCGGTACGACGACGATCCGGACGCTCGGGTGCTGACCGTGAGCTGTGACTCGACGGCGTGGGCGACGCAGCTGCGGCTGCTTGCTCCGCAGCTGGTGGCCCGGCTGAACGCGGATCTGGGGCAGGGCACCGTACGGATGATCAAGGTGGTCGGGCCGGGTGGTCCGGAGCGCCGGTACGGGCCGTTGCGGGCGCCCGGCAGCAAGGGGCCGGG
Organism: Streptomyces sp. SM11; assembly: GCF_002910905.1. GTDB lineage: Bacteria > Actinomycetota > Actinomycetes > Streptomycetales > Streptomycetaceae > Streptomyces. The sequence goes on from NZ_NEUE01000302.1 coordinate 62,428, forward strand.
AGACACCTACGGGTGAGGCGCCGTCCGGCCGTCTGAAGCGGCCGGCCGCCGTGGGCTTCGCGGTCGGCTTCTTCTCCGCTCCCCGCCGCTTCCGTGCGGGGCGCAGCTCGGCACGGTTGAGCTGCACTTTCGGCGTAAAATTGTCGTGTACTGGGCGAGCGTGTGACCGGGTTCGTCATGGTTCGCGCGGGCGGAAACCGGACGGTACGGCCGGAGCGTCCCTCACCGTAGCGGGAGGTTGACAGGCCGAAGCGCTCAAAGCCCGTCAGGGCCTCTTGGAGCCCCTTCCTGAATATGGGGAGTCGCGAGCGGCTCATTCAGGGCGGCACATGCGTACTCAGGTACCGGCAAACCCCCATTCATGTCAGTGCTACCGGTAGACTGATGAGTAATCCCGCCGCTGAGGCGGGAGTCGTTGATACAAGCCGAACGACGCAGCCGCTCCCGCCTGTCCGGAGAACGGCCTGTGCTGTGCCAGAAAGGGCGCTTCGTGGCCGATTCCGGCAACCCCAACGAGAACATTCCGTCCACAGACGCTGAGGCGGGAGAGGTCACCGCCACCGCGTACGACGCCAGTGCGATCACCGTGCTGGAAGGGCTGGACGCGGTCCGCAAGCGACCCGGTATGTACATCGGCTCGACCGGTGAGCGCGGCCTGCACCACCTCGTGCAGGAGGTCGTCGACAACTCGGTCGACGAGGCGATGGCCGGCCACGCGGACACGATCGACGTCACGATCCTCGCCGACGGCGGGGTGCGCGTGATCGACAACGGCCGTGGCATCCCGGTCGGCATCGTGCCGTCCGAAGGGAAGCCGGCCGTCGAGGTCGTGCTGACCGTCCTGCACGCGGGCGGCAAGTTCGGCGGCGGCGGTTACTCCGTCTCCGGCGGTCTGCACGGCGTCGGCGTCTCCGTCGTCAACGCCCTGTCCACCCGGGTCGCCGTCGAGGTCAAGACCGACGGCTACCGCTGGACCCAGGACTACAAGCTCGGTGTCCCGACCGCGCCGCTGGCCCAGCACGAGGCCACCGAGGAGACCGGTACGTCGGTCACCTTCTGGGCCGACGGGGACATCTTCGAGACCACCGAGTACAGCTTCGAGACCCTCTCGCGCCGCTTCCAGGAGATGGCGTTCCTCAACAAGGGCCTCACTCTCAAGCTGACCGACGAGCGTGAGTCGGCGAAGGCGACGGCGGGCGCGGACAGCGCGGACGCGGTCGAGCCCGCCGACGAGGAGACCGTCCGCTCGGTCACGTACCACTACGAAAACGGCATCGTCGATTTCGTGAAGTACCTCAACTCCCGCAAGGGCGATGTCATTCACCAGTCGGTGATCGACATCGAGGCCGAGGACAAGGACCGTCTCCTCTCGGCCGAGATCGCCATGCAGTGGAACACGCAGTACACCGAGGGCGTCTACTCCTTCGCCAACGCGATCCACACGCACGAGGGCGGTACGCACGAGGAGGGCTTCCGTGCGGCGCTGACCTCGCTGGTCAACCGGTACGCGCGCGACAAGAAGCTGCTCCGCGAGAAGGACGACAACCTCACCGGCGAGGACGTCCGCGAGGGACTCACCGCGATCATCTCGGTGAAGCTGGGCGAGCCGCAGTTCGAGGGCCAGACGAAGACCAAGCTGGGCAACACGGAGGCCAAGACCTTCGTGCAGAAGGTCGTCCACGAGCAGCTGACGGACTGGTTCGACCGGAACCCCAACGAGGCCGCCGACATCATCCGCAAGGGCATCGCCGCCTCGACCGCCCGGGTGGCGGCCCGCAAGGCGCGCGACCTGACCCGCCGCAAGGGGCTCCTGGAGAGCGCCTCGCTGCCGGGCAAGCTCAGCGACTGCCAGTCGAACGACCCCACCAAGTGCGAGATCTTCATCGTCGAGGGTGACTCCGCCGGTGGTTCGGCGAAGTCCGGCCGCAACCCGATGTACCAGGCGATCCTGCCCATCCGCGGCAAGATCCTGAACGTCGAGAAGGCCCGGATCGACAAGATCCTCCAGAACACCGAGGTCCAGGCGCTGATCTCGGCGTTCGGTACCGGGGTCCACGAGGACTTCGACATCGAGAAGCTCCGCTATCACAAGATCATTCTGATGGCGGACGCCGACGTCGACGGTCAGCACATCAACACCCTGCTGCTGACCTTCCTCTTCCGCTTCATGCGGCCGCTGGTGGAGCAGGGCAACGTCTACCTCTCGCGTCCGCCGCTCTACAAGATCAAGTGGGGCCGGGACGACTTCGAGTACGCGTACTCGGACCGGGAGCGCGACGCGCTCGTGGCGCTCGGCAAGCAGAACGGCAAGCGCATCAAGGAAGACTCCATCCAGCGCTTCAAGGGCCTCGGCGAGATGAACGCCGAAGAGCTGCGCATCACCACCATGGACGTCGACCACCGGGTGCTCGGCCAGGTGACGCTGGACGACGCGGCGCAGGCCGACGACCTGTTCTCGGTGCTCATGGGCGAGGACGTCGAGGCGCGGCGCTCGTTCATCCAGCGCAACGCCAAGGACGTCCGCTTCCTCGACATCTGAGTCGGCCGTACCAGCGACGCCGCAGCTCGAAAGGACTTTGACCAGCAATGGCCGACGAGAACACCCCTGTGACACCTGAACCCGCGACGCCCGAGGAAGTTATCGTCCCCGGCGTGGGCATGCGTGTCGAGCCCGTCGGGCTCGAGACGGAGATGCAGCGCTCCTACCTCGACTACGCGATGTCCGTCATCGTCTCGCGTGCGCTCCCCGACGTACGGGACGGCCTCAAGCCCGTCCACCGCCGGGTGCTGTACGCGATGTACGACGGCGGCTACCGCCCCGAGAAGGGGTTCTACAAGTGCGCCCGCGTCGTCGGCGACGTCATGGGCACGTACCACCCGCACGGCGACTCCTCCATCTACGACGCCCTGGTGCGCCTCGCGCAGCACTGGTCGATGCGCATGCCGCTGGTGGACTCCAACGGCAACTTCGGTTCCCCGGGCAACGACCCGGCCGCCGCCATGCGGTACACCGAGTGCAAGATGATGCCGCTGTCCATGGAGATGGTCCGGGACATCGACGAGGAGACCGTCGACTTCCAGGACAACTACGACGGCCGCAACCAGGAGCCGACGGTCCTGCCGGCGCGCTTCCCGAACCTGCTGGTCAACGGCTCCGCGGGGATCGCGGTCGGCATGGCGACCAACATCCCGCCGCACAACCTCCGCGAGGTCGCCGCCGGCGCCCAGTGGTACCTGGAGCACCCCGAGGCCTCGCACGAGGAGCTGCTGGACGCGCTGATCGAGCGCATCAAGGGGCCCGACTTCCCCACCGGCGCGCTGGTCGTGGGCCGCAAGGGCATCGAGGAGGCGTACCGCACCGGCCGCGGCTCGATCACGATGCGCGCGGTCGTCGCGGTCGAGGAGATCCAGGGCCGTCAGTGCCTGGTCGTCACGGAGCTTCCGTACCAGACCAACCCCGACAACCTCGCGCAGAAGATCGCCGACCTGGTCAAGGACGGCAAGGTCGGCGGGATCGCGGACGTCCGCGACGAGACCTCCTCGCGTACGGGGCAGCGCCTGGTCGTCGTCCTCAAGCGGGACGCGGTCGCCAAGGTCGTCCTGAACAACCTGTACAAGCACACCGACCTCCAGACGAACTTCGGCGCGAACATGCTGGCGCTCGTCGACGGGGTGCCGCGCACGCTGTCGATCGACGCGTTCATCCGGCACTGGGTGACGCACCAGATCGAGGTCATCGTCCGGCGGACGACGTTCCGGCTGCGCAAGGCGGAGGAGCGGGCGCACATCCTGCGCGGCCTCCTCAAGGCCCTCAACGCCATCGACGAGGTCATCGCCCTCATCCGGCGTTCCAACACGGTGGAGATCGCGCGTGAGGGCCTGATGGGCCTGCTGGAGATCGACGAGCTCCAGGCGAACGCGATCCTGGAGATGCAGCTGCGCCGGCTGGCCGCGCTGGAGCACCAGAAGATCACCGCCGAGCACGACGAGCTCCAGGCGAAGATCAACGAGTACAACGAGATCCTGGCCTCGCCCGCCAAGCAGCGCACCATCGTCAGCGAGGAGCTGGCGGCGATCGTCGACAAGTTCGGCGACGACCGGCGCTCGAAGCTGGTGCCCTTCGACGGTGACATGTCCATTGAGGACCTGATCGCCGAGGAGGACATCGTCGTCACGATCTCCCGCAGCGGTTATGTGAAGCGCACGAAGACGGACGACTACCGCTCGCAGAAGCGCGGCGGCAAGGGCGTGCGCGGGACGAAGCTGCGGGAAGACGACATCGTCGACCACTTCTTCGTCTCGACGACGCACCACTGGCTGCTGTTCTTCACGAACAAGGGCCGGGTCTACCGGGCCAAGGCGTACGAGCTCCCGGACGCCGGCCGGGACGCGCGCGGCCAGCACGTCGCCAACCTGCTGGCGTTCCAGCCGGACGAGAAGATCGCCCAGATCCTGGCGATCCGCGACTACGAGGCCGTGCCGTACCTGATCCTGGCGACGAAGGGCGGTCTCGTGAAGAAGACCGCGCTCAAGGACTACGACTCGCCGCGCTCGGGCGGTGTCATCGCGATCAACCTGCGCGAGATGCCGGACGGCGGCGACGACGAGCTGATCGGCGCCGAGCTGGTGTCGGCCGAGGACGATCTGCTGCTCATCAGCAGGAAGGCCCAGTCGATCAGGTTCACCGCGACGGACGACGCGCTGCGCCCGATGGGCCGTGCCACCTCGGGCGTCAAGGGGATGAGTTTCCGCGAGGGCGACGAACTGCTCTCGATGAATGTCGTCCGGCCCGGTACGTTCGTGTTCACTGCCACCGACGGCGGGTACGCGAAGCGGACCCCCGTCGACGAGTACCGCGTCCAGGGCCGTGGCGGCCTCGGCATCAAGGCCGCCAAGATCGTGGAGGACCGCGGATCGCTCGTCGGTGCGCTGGTGGTCGAGGAGACCGACGAGATTCTCGCCATCACGCTCGGCGGTGGTGTGATTCGTACGCGAGTCAATGAAGTCAGGGAGACGGGCCGTGACACCATGGGCGTCCAACTGATCAATCTGGGCAAGCGCGACGCCGTCGTCGGTATCGCGCGCAATGCCGAGGCCGGTCGTGAGGCGGAAGAGGTCGATGGGGCCGACGACGCCGACGGCGAGATGGCCGAGGTCCACGCCGAGGGCGTGGCAGAGGGCACTGTCGAGGGCACGGAGCCTTCGACCGGGGAGCACGAGGAGTAGAGCGTGAGTGGAGCCACGGGCGCCGGTCCGGCCGCTTCCGGAGCCGGCGCGAACGGTGCCCGTGGCCCTGCCACGGACTCCCAAGGGGGCACTGTGACGGACACACGAGGGCCTCAGCCCCAGTACGAGGGTTACGCGACCGGGCCCTTGCCCGGCGAGCGTGAGCCCGCACCGGGGCCTTCGGGGCCGTACCACCCGCCCCAGGCGTACCAGGCGCCCGGCGGCGGTACCCAGGGCGGCCAGCGGCGCCCCGGAGATCCGGCCGGCGGCACGCTGGGCGGGGCACAGGGCGTGGGCGGCGCCCAGGCGACGCGCAAGCCGCGCACGGGGGCGCGGACCACTCCGCGTACCCGCAAGGCACGTCTGCGGGTGGCCAAGGCCGACCCGTGGTCGGTGATGAAGGTCAGCTTCCTGCTGTCGATCGCGCTGGGCATCTGCACGGTGGTGGCGTCGGCGATGCTGTGGATGGTCATGGACGCGATGGGCGTCTTCGAGACCGTCGGGGGCACGATCAGCGAGGCCACCGGCTCGAACGAGAGCAACGGCTTCGATCTGCAGTCGTTCCTGTCGCTGCCGCGCGTGCTCATCTTCACCTCGGTCATCGCCGTGATCGACGTGGTGCTGGCCACCGCGCTGGCGACGCTGGGCGCCTTCATCTACAACCTGTCGGCGGGCTTCGTGGGCGGCGTCGAGCTCACGCTGGCCGAGGACGAGTAGCGCGCCGGGTATCGATTTTGGGACTGGCCCCGACGTGCGCTAATCTTCAGAAGTCAGCGCGACAGCGCGGCGGGGCTATAGCTCAGTTGGTTAGAGCGCATCCCTGATAAGGATGAGGCCACAGGTTCAAATCCTGTTAGCCCCACCAGCACGAAGGCCCCTCACCGGGAACGGTGGGGGGCCTTTGACATCTACGGCTGACATCAGCCGATCAGTGGATCTTCCAGGAGTTCCGCGAGCATTGTCACGGCCTCCCGCTCACCGTCGCCCACCACGTGGGTGTAGACGTCCATGGTCATGCTGATCTGGCTGTGCCGGAGGATCGCCTGGGCGACCTTGGGGTGCACCTTCAGGAACGCCAGCAGGGTGCCGCAGGTGTGCCGAGCGAGCCGCACTGTGATCCGGCGGACCCCGGCCCGCTTCACGAGCGCGTTGAAGCTCCGGGAGAAGCCCACGGGGTCGATCAGCCCGCCACGCTCCGACGAGAAGATCAGGTCCTGCCCCGGCTCCTGGCTCCAGCCATCGCCCACGATCCGGCGTTCGAGGTCTTGGAGCTCCCGACGCTCCTCCAGGGCGCGGGCGCAGAACTCCGGCAGCGGAAGCACGGCGTGCGAGGACTCAGTCTTGAGGTCTTTAAGAACCAGGCCGACACCCTTCACCCGCTGCACCTGCTTGAGCGGCGTGAACTGACGCTGATCGAAGTCAATGTCCTGCCAGCGCAGCCCCAGTACCTCACTCCGGCGCAGGCCGAGAACGAGCACCAGGACGCAGGCCGCGTACAGCCGGTGGGCCCGAGCGGACCGCAGGAACGTGATGGCCTCCCGCGCGTTCCACGGCTTAGCTTCCTTCTTCGTCACCTTCGGCATGTCCACCAGCTCGGCCACGTTCCGGGTCAGCAGCTCCTCGCGCACGGCCCGGTTCAACGCGTTCCGGAGGACTCGCAGCACCTCGAAGCGGGCGGCCGGCGGAACCTCCGTGCGCTTCAGCTCGGCCATGAACGCGCGGAGCTGAGCCGGGGTCAGCCGAACCAGTGACTTCTTGCCCAGGTGCGGGACCAGGTACAGCCGCACCTTGGACTCGTACTTCACGTACGTGTTGTGCTCCCGGTTTGGCTTCACGATGTGCTCAAGCCAGTAGGCCAGCCACTCACCGAGCGTCCAGGTCCGCGACGGCACCGGCACCCCGTTGCGCTCCTGCTCCTGGAGCTTGCCCAGCTTCTCGGCAGCCTCGTCGTACGTCGCGCCGTAGACGAACTTCCGGACCCGATGCCCGTCCGTGTTGGTCACGTACGCGGCGCCCTGATAGCGCCCGTCCTTCCGCCTGGTGACGGTGCCCCCGCCATTGGGACGACGCTTCGCCATCAGGCAGCCTCCTCAAGACGGGACGCGAGGAACGCCCGCAGACCATCAGCCGGGATACGGCGGCTGGAGCCGATCGTCAGCGAGGACAGGCGACGCGTACGGATCAGGTCGTAGACGGTGGTCCGGCCGACCTTGAGCCGGGCCATCACCTCGGGCACCGTCAGCAGCTCGTCAGACATCCCAGTCACCTCCATCCAGGTCTTCGAGTTCGGCGCGTGCTTCGCGGGCGGTGGTGCGGCCGGTCTGGATGTCGCGGGCGATGGTCGCGGCGAGCCAGGATTCGCCGGGGGTGTGGCCGTGTCCGGCGTAGGTCCAGTGGGCGAGGGTGAGTGTGGAGCCCTCCGGGGCGTCGTCGGGGTCGGGGAGGCCGCGTTCGCGGCGTTCCTGGCGGGCCCGGTAGTCGGCCCTCACCTGTCGGAGTGCGCCGAGGGTGGTGGAGTAGGCGCGGGACTTGGTGGAGAAGTGGCCGCGGAAGCCGAGCATGTGGGCCCAGCGCCAGAGCATCCGGTCCGGGTAGGCGTCGTCCAGGGCGTAGCAGGCTTCGATCAGGTGCCGGGCGTGGTCGGGCAGGTCGGGGAGCTTGTCCAGCTCGCCCAGCTCTCCGATGCGGCTGTCTACGGTGCCGGTGGTCTCGGCGGCTTTGGTGGCGTACTTCGCCACGTACGCGGCCACCGCCTCTTCCGACAGATCCTCGTTCGCACTCCCGGCACCGATGGGGCGGACGTCCACCTGTGTCCCCCATGCCAAGGTTCGGGCGGGGTGGTCGCCGGAGGCCGGGAGCGGGACCGTGGCGCGGGCGGCAGCCGCCTGGATCGCGTCCGTCAGCAGGGCGACGCTGGCCCAGCCGGGGGGCGGGGTCTCGGGTCCGTCGGGGCCGTCGAGTCGGACGATGGCGTGGAAGTGGACCGCGCCGCGCTTCTGGAACTCAGCGACCTTCCCGAAGGAGACCCGGCAGACCTCGGAGGCGGCTTTCTGGGAAAGGCCGGCGCGGGCAGCGATCTCCCGGCGGAGGTAGATGGTGAAGCGTCGCCAGAGGTCCCCGGCGTGGTTGTTCCACAGCACCGCGCCCGCGTAGTCGTACGTGCCGGGGTTCAGGGCGGTGCCGAGGATCGGGGAGTCCTCGGGGTGGTCGGTGCCGCACCGGCAGACACCACGGGTGGGCCGGTTGTGGACCGGGCCGAAGCTAGGGGCGGTGAGCGTCGCGAAGACCTTGGGGTGCGTGCGCACCGTGACCGGCGCTCCCTTGGCCACGTCACCGGTGAGCCCGGCGCGGATCAGGTGGAAGGTGTCCCCGGCGTAGGTCCAGGCGCAGGAGGGGCACCGGGAGGCCCGCCGGTTCCCGCACGCGACCCGGAGGCGTCCGCCGGGCTCGCCCTGGGTGCTGTAGGAGTAGAGCACCTGCCCCGACTTCGCATCCCGGGTAGTGGTCATGCCCTCCAGATGGATCGGGTCCGAGCAGCCACCGGTACGCCGGACCTGCTCCTGCCAGCGGTCGAAGCCGGGGGCGTTGGCGACCCGTAAGAGGTCAGCCAGCGTCAGCGGATCAGTGCCCACAATGGCGGCGGTCCCGGCCACGGCCGAGGGCTCTACGGGAAAGGAGGTCACTGGTCGTCCTCCCTCGGGTAGCCGTGCCCGATCGGCGGGTAGAGGCCGCGCACCTTGGCGTCTTCCTCGGCGTAGTGAGCGTCATCGACCACGGTGAAGAAGTGGGTGTAGGGGCGGACGTCGTGGGCGTCGAGGTACACGCCGATCTGCTCGGTCCGCATCTCATCCGCCCACTCCGCCGAGTCGGGGCGTTCACCGAACAGGGCGTCGTCGAAGAGGCTCACGCGGCCACCGCCACGGAGTCGGAGACCTCGGCGGTCAGGCGCTCGATGTGGGCGAGGAGGCGGGCGCGGGGCCGGGCGCTGACGGTGGCGTGCACGACGGAGCGGGCGGTGTGCTCCTCCAGCCCGGAACCGTTGCAGACCCAGCAGAACACCGACAGGCAGTCGTCCTCACCGGCCCAACCGGACCCGGCGCACTCCGAGCAGTCCGCCCACGGGCGAGAAGTCAGGAAGTACAGGCACTCAGCCGGATCGGCGCACCGCAACTCCGCGCACGCCGGGCAGGCCCGACCCAGCACCGAACGACGCACAACCACAGCAGAAGCAGTCATGATGGAA
>NZ_NEUE01000303.1 GCF_002910905.1 Streptomyces sp. SM11
CGACTGACAGTGATGATGTTCGTGGTGACGCCGCCGGTGGGTCTGACCCTCCGACTGACTGACGTCTCGACTGTCCTGTCTGGGATTTGTCGGCCCGCCCGGCGTCACCACGCACGCGGCCGGACGGGCGCTTGTGACTTCATAGGAGTCAGCCGTTCACCTGCGGATGACGCCTCGCGGGCGTGAAAATCGGTACGGGGGCTGTCCGCCGACGCCGATCGATGTTTGGGCTGTGAGCCCGCATAGGAGTCTGGTGAGGGAGTCGTCCGAGGGGCCGCACACTGTCGCCTTGAGCACGCCGATCAGCTTCTCCGTTCCCCTCAGGCTCTCCGGGCAGCCCCCGCCCGCGCGAGTACGACAGGGAGTGTGTGATGGAGGAGTTGAGAGAGGATCACGACGACGGAACGGTGGGCAGGGTCGCGGCGATCGACATCGCCAAAGCATCGGGGATGGTCTGCCTGCGCGTCCCGCACGACACCATCGAGGGCCGGCGCGTCCAGCAGGTCTGGAACGTCGCCTCGACCACCAATGCGATCCTGGAACTCGGAGACCGGCTCGTCTGCCAGGGCGTCGAGCGCGTGGTGATGGAGGCGACAGGCAACTACTGGCGCTCCTTCTTCTACCTGCTGGAAGCCCGCGGCCTTCAGTGCTGGCTGGTCAACGCCCGTGACGTGAAGAACGTCCCCGGCCGGCCCAAGACCGACAGGCTGGACGCGGTCTGGCTGGCGAAGCTCGCTGAACGCGGCATGGTCCGGGCCTCGTTCGTCCCGCCCGAACCCGTCCGGCAGCTGCGGGACTTCACCCGCACCCGCACCGTGTTCGTCCAGGAACGCACCCGGCACAAGCACCGAGTGGACAAGGCCCTGCAGGACGCGCAGATCAAGCTGTCCGGGGCCGTCTCGGATCTGTTCGGCCTGTCGGGGCGGGCCATGATGGACGCCATGGTCGCCGGTGAACGCAACCCGCGTGCCCTCGCCGAGCTTGCCCAGGGCAGCCTGGTCAAGAAGAAGGCGCTGCTGGTGGAAGCCCTGACCGGCCAGTTCGAGGACCACCACGCTCGGCTGCTCGGGGTGCTGCTGGCCACGGTCGATCATCTGACCACACAGGTCCACGAACTCGACCGGCTCATAGCCCGGACGCTGGAGGAGATCACCACACCGCACGACGGCACGGGCGCCGATGACGAGCCTGCCGCCCCGGTGAGTGCGCGAGTCCTGGTCGAACGTCTCGATGCCGTTCCCGGTATCGGGCCGACCACCGCGCAGACCATTGTCGCCGAGATCGGCGCGGACATGAGCCGCTTCCCCACCCCCGAGCACCTGGCCTCATGGGCGAAGCTGTGCCCCAGAACCATCCAATCCGGCGCGAAACACACCACAGGCCCGGCCGGACAGGGTAATCCCTGGCTCAAGGGCGCGCTCGGCGAGGCCGCCAACGCCGCCGCCCGCACCGACACCTTCCTCGGCGCCCGCTACCGCAGGATCGTCAAACGCCGCGGACACGCCAAAGCCCTCGTCGCCGTCGCCCGCTCGATACTCATCATCGCCTGGCACCTGATCAACGACCCGGACGCCTCCTGTCAGGAGCTTGGTGCCGACTGGCACCGGCGCCATCTCGACTCCGCCCGCAAGACCCGCGACCTCGTCCGCCAGCTCCAAGCCCTCGGCCACCAAGTCGCCCTCACTCCGACAGCAGCCTGACCGTCCGGTCACCGTCATCCGGTCCGCAGGCGGCCCGGATGCTGCCGCCTGCCCTCCCGAAGGTCGATTTTCCGTTCAGCATCATCGAGAAGCGGTGGGACGGCAGCGGGAAGACCGTCTGGTTCGAGTGCCTGATGCCACCGGAGAGGGGCGGCAGCCGGTTCAGGACAGTTCGGCGAGAACCGCGTCCGTGAACGGCGTCCAGGCCTCCGCCGCCCACGGCCCGAAGGCGCGGTCGGTCAGCGCGACGCAGGCCGCGCCCGCCACCGGGTCGATCCACAGGAACGTGCCCGACTGGCCGAAGTGGCCGAAGGTCGCGGGCGAGGAGGAAGTGCCCGTCCAGTGCGGGGACTTGGCGTCGCGGATCTCGAAGCCGAGGCCCCAGTCGTTCGGGCTCCGGTGGCCGTAGCCCGGCAGCACGCCCTTGGTGCCCGGGTGGACGACGCTCTGGGCCTCCAAGACCGTACGCGGGTCGAGGAGGCGGGGGGCCTGTACCTCGGCGGCGAAGCGGACCATGTCGTCGACCGTGGAGACGCCGTCGCGGGCGGGGGAGCCGTCCAGGGTCGTGGAGGTCATGGACAGGGGCTCCAGGACCGCCTGGCGCAGGTACTCCGCGAACGGAATACCGGACGCCTTCGCGATGTGGTCGCCCAGCACCTCGAAGCCCGCGTTGGAGTACAGGCGGCGGTCGCCGGGCGGGGCCGTCACCCGGTGCTCGTCGAAGGCGAGGCCGCTGGTGTGGGCCAGGAGGTGGCGCACCGTGGAGCCCTCGGGTCCGGCCGGCTCGTCCAGCTCGATCGCCCCCTCCTCGTACGCCACCAGCGCCGCGTAGGCCGCGAGCGGCTTGGTGACCGAGGCCAGGGGGAAGCGGTGGGCGGTCGGACCGTGCGTACCGAGGACGGTGCCGTCCGCCCGTACGACGGCGGCCGCCGCTGTCGGAACCGGCCAGGTGTCGATGATGCGCAGGCTCTCCATGCGTTCGAGCCTAACCGTCGCGTGCAGCGTCTGAGTCCCGGGCCCCGGGGTGCCCGGGCCCCGGGCACCCGCGTCAGGCGGCCAGCGGTGCGAGCCGGGTGCCAAGCGCCATGATCCGCATCGCGCGCTCCGTGGCGTCGGCCAGGAACTCGCCGCTCCGGCCGATCGCCTCCACCAGCGTCATCGGAGCGGGCAGGATCGCGCTGTACGCGTCCACGCCCACCGCCCGTACGTCCTGCGCGCCCGGCCCGATCGTCCCGGCCAGCACCAGGACGGGAACCCCGGCGGCACGGGCCCGCCGGGCGACCTCCGCCGGGATCTTCCCGCGTACGGTCTGGTGGTCGAGCGCCCCCTCCGCCGTGATCACGAAGTCGGCGCGGGCCAGGCGGGCGTCCAGGTCGAGGCCGTCGAGCAGGACGTCGTAGCGGGGGAGGAGGCGGGCCCCCACGGCTGCCAGTCCGGCCCCGAGGCCGCCGGACGCACCCGTGCCGGGAGCCGTACGCAGATCGATCGCAACACCGGGCCGCGGGGCGAAGGCCGGGGCCAGGTCCCGGGTGAGGACGGCGGCCAGCCGCTCCAGGCCCGCCGAGAGCAGCTCCACCTCCGCCGGGGTCGCCCCCTTCTGCGGCCCGAACACCCGGGCCACGCCACGCTTCCCGCACAGCACGTTGTGCGGGTTGCAGGCCACGACCAGTTCGGTGGCGGCCAGCCGGGGGTCGAGGCCGGACGGGTCGATGTGCTCCAGCTCGTGCAACACGCCGCCGCCCCGGCGCAGTTCACGGCCGTGGCGGTCGGTCAGCCGGGCCCCGAGCGCCTGGAGGGCTCCCGCGCCCCCGTCCGACGTACCGGAGTCGCCGCAGCCGATGAGGACGCGCCGGGCCCCCGCGTCCAGGGCCGCCCGGATCAGCTCGCCGACGCCGTACGTGGTGGTCGCGCCCGGGTGGCGCAGGCCGGGCGGCACCAGGGCGAGGCCCGCGACGGCGGCCATCTCCACGACGGCGGTGAGCGGGCCGGGAGCCGCGCCGGACACGGGTCCGCCGCCCAGCAGCGCGAAGTGCGAGGGGACGGGGCCGCCCACCGGGCCCGTCGCGGTGACCGGGACCAGCCGCCCGCCGCCCGCCAGGGCCAGCGCCTCGGCCGTGCCCTCGCCGCCGTCGACCAGCGGGATGAGGTCGAGGTCGGCGTCGGGGATCACCCGTCGTACGCCGACGGCGATGGCCTCGGCCACCCGGGCGGCCGAGAGGGACTCCTTGAACCCGCTGGGGGCGATGGCGATGCGGTGGGTGCGATGGGTCATGGCTGGGTCTCCAGGAGTACGGGCACGCCGAGCAGCGGCCAGATGAGGAGGGCGAAGGCGAGGACGAGGGTCGCGGTGAGCGGGGCGAGGAAGACGGACAGCCGCAGCAGGTCGCGCGGGGTGTAGGTCGGGGTGCCGGGCACGTCCGCGAAGAGCGCGACCGGCTTGGCCGAGGAGGGCAGCGTGTGGCAGAAGCCGGCGGCGGCCGTGGACGCCAGCGCCGCCGTGACCGGGTTGACCCCGGCCCCGACCGCCGCCGCGACCACCAGCGGGACCAGCACGGAGGACCGGGCGGAGCGCGACTGGAGCGCCAGATGGGCCACCGTGCTGACGACGACCACGCCGGCCAGGAACATCCAGGGCGGCGTGGACGCCCCGAGTGGTAGCCGGCCCACCAGCCAGTCGGCCGCACCCGAGTCGGAGAGGGCGAAGCCCATCGCCATGGTGGCGGCCATGAACAGCAGCAGCGGCCAGGGGACCGTCCGCAGACCGTCCTTGAAACGGACCGTCCCGAGGGCGGGAGAGGTCGCCACCAGGGCGCCGATCAGGGCGACCACCGCCGGCGACACCCCGTGCAGGGGCTCGCTGCACCAGAGCAGGACGACCGTCGACAGCAGGAGCAGACACCGGGACTCCGCCGGGGTGAGGGGCCCCTCGACAGCCGCCTCGGAGTGCTCCTGGATCTGCGCCGCCGTGATCTCCACCGGGTCCGTGCGGTCGGCCCGCCGGGTCGTCGTCAACAGCACCAGCTCGGCGGCGAGGTGGCAGGAGACGACCGCCAACGGCAGTCCGAGGACGAGCCACCGCACGAAGCCCAGCTGCTCACCGGTCTGCTCCCAGAGGACTCCGGCGGTGATCAGGTGCGCTCCCGCCCCGGTCAGGGTCGCGACGGCCGACAGCAGGATGACCGTGGGGAAGAGGAGTGCCAGCATCACCACCAGTCGGCCGCGCTCGCGCAGGGCGGCGGCCAGCGCCAGGAACACCGGGAGGGCGAGGGCGGCGCGCCCCGACGTGGCCGGCACGGCGAACGCCGTGACGACCAGTCCGGCCGTGGTCAGGTGGACCAGCTGGCGTACGGTCCTGGCCCCGCCGACCAGGAAGGCGGCGGCCCGGCCGGCCAGACCGGTCCGGGTCACGGCGGCCGCCAGGACGAAGGCGCAGATCAGCAGCCACACCGTCTCGTCGCCCAGGGTGGCGAACAGGGTCTCACCGCTGATCACCCCCGTCACCGTCAGCGCCAGGCCGGCGCCGAGCGCGATGTAGGCGTCGTCCACCTCAGTGGCGATCCAGGCGGCGGTGGCCAGGGCGAACACGGCGAGGGAGAGCCGCCCGTCGGTGCTGAGGCCGGGGGCGGCGCCGGGGACGGCGAGGAGAGCGCAGAGTCCGAGGACGGCACAGAGGCCGACGGTCTGCCGGAGGGGAAGAGGCACGCTGTACAGCCTCTGGAGGCGGGGTGAGCACCTGATGAGCGGCCCGTGAAGGACCTTTCATCGCGGGGCCCCGGGCCCACGGGACAGTCCTTAGGGCAGCCGGTACCCCATGCCCCGGACCGTCTCCAGCCGCTCCGCCCCCAGCTTCCGGCGCAGGGAGCGCACGTACACGTCCACGATGTTGGAGCCGGGGTCGAAGTCGTACCCCCACACATGGGAGAGGATCTGCTCGCGCGACAGCACCTGGCCGGGGTGGCGCAGGAACATCTCCAGGAGCACGAACTCGCGTGCCGTCAGGTCCACCGTCCTCTCGCCCGCGCGGGCGCGGCGCGTCCGCAGGTCCAGGGCGAGGCTGCCGCTGCGCAACACGGTGACCTCGGGGGTGCGGGCGGCGGTGCGCCGGCGCAGCCGTACCCGGGCGAGCAGCTCCTCGAACCGGAACGGCTTCGTCATCCAGTCGTCGGCCCCGCCTTCGAGCCCCGCCACCGTGTCCCGGACGGAGTCGCGGGCGGTGAGCACGATGACCGGCAGGGTGACGCGGGCCTCGCGCAGCTCCCGCAGCACGCTGAAGCCGTCCCGGCCCGGCAGCCCGATGTCGAGCACCATCAGGTCGAACCCGCCGGTCAGCGCGTGGCCCAGCGCCGTGTCCCCGTCCTCGGCGACGACCGTGGTGAAGCCGTTGGAGCGCAGCCCCTTCTGGACGAACGAGGCGATGCGCTCCTCGTCCTCGGCGATCAGGATGCGGTTCATGAAGTGGTCTCCAGCGTGAGTACGAAGGTGGCTCCGCCGCCTTCGGTTCGGTGTAGTTCGACGCGGCCGTGGTGGCCCTCCGCGATGGCCCTGACGATGGCGAGGCCGAGCCCCGCGCCGCTGGTGCGGGTCCCGCGCCGGGACGTCCCCCGGCGGAACCGTTCGAAGATCACCTCGGCGTCCTCCGGTGGAATCCCGGGCCCGTGGTCGGCGACGTACAGCTCGACGCGGTCCGCCCCGGCCCGTGAGCCGATCCGGATGCGCTGGCCGGGCACGGTGTGCTGGACGGCGTTCTGCGCGAGCTGGACCATCGCCTGCGTCATCCGCTGCTCGTCCAGGCGCACTTCGAGGTCCGCGACGCAGTCGAGCTGCCACTTCCGGTCGCCGAGGGTCCGCACCTTGACGAAGACGTCGGCGGTCAGCTCCGCGAGCTGGACCGGTTCGGGACGTACGAAGTCGGGGCGCTCGGCCCCCGCGAGCAGGAGCAGGTCCTCGACGATGCGGCTCATCCGGTCCAGCTCGTCCGTGACCAGCCGCACGGTCTCCTCCCGGTCCGCCGGGTCGTCGCCCATCAGCTCCAGGTGGCCCCGGACGATGGTGATGGGGGTGCGCAGCTCGTGCCCGGCGTCGTCGACGAAGACCCGCTGGGCGGCGAACGCCTGCTCAAGCCGGTCGAGCATCGCGTTGAACGTCTCGGCGAGGGCCGCGATGTCGTCCCGGCCCTCCACGGGGATCCGCCGGGTGAGGTCCTGCTCGGTCAGCTCCGCCGCCGTCGTCCGGACGATCCGGACGGGCGCGAGGATGCGTCCGGCGACGGCCCAGCCGATCCCGGTCGTCATCAGCAGCGCCACGCCGGACAGTGCGAGCAGGGTCCAGAACGTCTTGTCGGCGACGGCCCGTTCACGCTCCGGGTGGAAGGCGACGACGAACGCCCCGGGCTCCCCGCCCGGGGACGGCCCGATCTCGACCTTGGCCCAGCGCAGCTCGCCCTGCGGGCGCTCCAGGGTCCCGAAGGAGTCCTCGGAGGCGTGGATCCGGCTGAGTGACGCGCTGTCCCGCCACAGGGCGATGTCCTGGGGCAGTTCGCGACGCTGCCGGATGACGTCGGGCCGGCCGCCGGGCCTGCCGGTCAGGCCCAGCAGCTCCTCGTCGGGGTCGGCGTACTGCCGTTGCAGATAGACCCGGAGCAGCCGGTCCGCGGTGTCGAACCGGCCGCCGGTCCCCGGATCCACCCCCTGCGGCACGAAGTTCGCGAACTCGCCGGTCTCCTGGGTGAGCAGCTGGCTGACGCGTTGGTCCACGTCCCGCTGGAGGATGGAACGCACGGTGACGGCGACCGCGCCCAGCGCGACCGCCATCACGACCAGCAACCACAGCAGGATCCGGACCCGGGCGGAAATCCTCGGAAGGCTAACCGTCATCACCGAAGTCGTCGTCATCGTCGTCGTCGGCCGCGGAGGGGCCGGGAACGACGGAGCTGTCCGGTGTACGGGGCGGAGCGGGGGTGCCGCTCGGTGCCGGGTCGCCGTCCGGCCGCACCGTACCGCCCGACGACGGCGTGCCGCGCGGGCTCTCCTCCAACTGGACGGAGGGGGGCACCCTCGGCGCCTCCGAGGTGTCGGTCATGGCGTAGCTGGTGGCCGCTATGCCGAGGGGCACGGCGACGACGGCTGCCAGGGCCGCCAGACGAGGTGAGAAAGCCATGTGTTCACCCTGACTGTCCCGGACGGTACGAACATGAAGCCAGGATGAACAATTATTCATCTGCGATGCGCTTCCCTTCCATCGGGTCCTTCCGCGGGAGGACCGGACCCGGTCCGCTCCGGGACGACCTGCCGTTTCCCCTTGCTTCGAGTGCACTCCAAGGATCTAGCGTGGAGGGCATGACGGTGACCGACGGAACCTCGCGGGACAAGGACAGCTACACCATCAGCGAGGTCGTCGCCCTCACCGGGCTCACCGCGCACACCCTGCGCTGGTACGAACGCATCGGGCTGATGCCCCACGTCGACCGCTCGCACACCGGCCAGCGCCGCTTCAGCAACCGCGACCTCGACTGGCTGGCCTTCGTCGGCAAGCTGCGGCTGACCGGGATGCCCGTCGCCGACATGGTCCGGTACGCGGAGCTGCTCCGCGCGGGCGAGTCCACCTTCGAGGAACGGCAGGAACTGCTGGAGGCGACCCGCCGCGATGTGATCACGCGGATCGCGGAGCTCCACGACACCCTCGCCGTCCTCGACCACAAGATCGAGTTCTACGCGGGCGCCCGCAGGGCGCCGGAGAGGCACAGTGCCTGATGACTGTTGACAAGATCGCCACCACGGAGCTCGGCAGCGGCGGACCGCGGGTCGGCGTCCAGGGGCTCGGCTGCATGGGCATGAGCGAGTTCTACGGCGACACCGACGTGGCCGCCGCCCGGGACACCCTCGACGCGGCGCTCGCGGCGGGCGTCACGCTCTTCGACACCGCCGACGTCTACGGGCGCGGGGCCAACGAGGAGTTCCTCGCCCCGTTCGTCGGGGCCCACCGGGACGAGATCACCCTCGCCACCAAGTTCGCGCTGGTGCGCTCCGAGGACCCCGGGTACCGGGGTGTGCGCAACGACCCCGCGTACATCCGCACCTCCGTCGAGGCGAGCCTGCGCCGGCTGAACACGGACGTCATCGACCTCTACTACATGCACCGCCACGACCCGGCCGTCCCGTTCGCCGACTCGGTCGGCGCACTGGCGGAGCTGATCCAGCAGGGCAAGATCAAGCAGATGGGGCTGAGCGAGGTGACCGGTCCCGAGCTGCGCGAGGCGCACGCCGTGCACCCGATCGCCGCCCTCCAGTCGGAATGGTCCCTCTTCAGCCGGGACGTCGAGAAGAGCGCCGTCGGCGCGGCGGCCGAGCTGGGCGTCACGCTCGTCCCGTACTCCCCGCTCGGCCGGGGCTTCCTCACCGGGTCCTTCACCGACGCGGGCAAGGACCTCGCGGCGAACGACTTCCGTGCCCACCAGCCCCGGTTCACCGGCGACAACGCCCGGACGAACGCCGCCCTGCTGGAGCCCGTCCACCGGATCGCCGCCGCGCACGGGGCGACCGCCGCGCAGGTGGCCCTCGCCTGGGTCCAGCAGCGGGCCCGGGCGCACGGGCTCAACGTGGTCCCGATCCCCGGCACCCGCAAGCGCGGCCGCCTGCTGGAGAACGTGGCGGCGACCCGGCTGACCCTGACCGCGGACGAGCTGGCCGCGCTGGAGCCGATCGCGGGCCGGGTGGCGGGGGACCGGTACCCGGACATGAGCCTGACGTCGGCGGCCCGCGAGTAGCCGGGAGGCGTACGCGGTCGTCGCCCGGTTCATGAACGTCATGACGATCAGGCCGTGCCCCGAGTGAGACCTCACGCCAGCCCCAGCGCGAACACCGCGAACCCCGCCGCGAGCAGCCCCGCCAGCACACGGCGGGCGTTCGCGGCGCCGGTGCCCGACTGCCACGGGGCCTCGAAACGGCGCGCGTACCGGGCGATCAGCACCAGCAGCCCGGCGAACACCGGCAGCCACGCGATCCGGGCGAGGACCCAGCCCACCGTGTCCGGCGCGGCCGTCAGCCCCGCCACCGCCGCGCCCGCCGCCCCCGCGAGCGAGGAGGCCGGTACGGCGGCGGCCAGCATCGCGGTCTGGTGCCAGCACAGGATCGTCATCGCGGACAGGTTGATCACCACGACCGGCGCCCAGAGCAGCGGCGTGCGCAGCAGCCGCCCGAGCCGGTCGCGCAGCAGGATCGCCGCCCCGCCCCGCTCTGCGCCGACGCCAGCGCCACCACCAGCAGCGACGGCGGATGCGAGTTCGTCCGCGCCTCGCCCGGCACGCCGACCATCGACGCCGGGTAGTGGAAGGCGAGCAGCAGCGCGGCGAACAGCACCCGCCGCCGATCAGCAGCAGCCGCGCCCCGCGCTTCCCGATCCGCCCCTCGCCCCAGGACACGCCCAGCTGATACGCGAAGAGCCAGCCGGGCAGGATGTTGAGTGCGCTCAGCCAGGACGGCATCGCCTCCGCGAAGGGCCCGTAGCGCAGGAAGTCCACCACCGCGACCGACGCCAGCAGCGGCAGCGCCGCCCAGCCGCCGAGCCTCCGCGCCAGCGTCACGCAGACCGGGGTGAGGGCCGTGACCACGGTGTACACCCCGACGAACCAGAGCGGCTGGATCACCAGCGTCGACGCCGTACGCAGGGTGTCGCCGGGCACGCCCAGCGCGGACAGCGCCGACAGCAGCACCGCCCATACGGCGGTCACCCCGAGCACCAGCCGGCCGAGGCGGGTCAGCCGGCCGCCCAGCCAGGCGGCCGTCGTCGAGCTCCGGCGGCGGTAGGAGAGCACCGAGGCGTACCCGCCGACCAGGAAGAAGATCCCCAGCATCTGGAGCACCCAGCTGACCGGCGCGAGCCCCCCGAACGTCGAGAGCGGGCTGGCGTTGTGCAGCCCGTCGGCGTCCAGCCGGAACCCGCCGAGTATCCAGTGGCCGAGCGGCACGGCGAGCAGGGCCAGGGCCCGCAGACCGTCGACGGCCCGGTCGCGGTGGGCGGGGGTGGAGGAGTCGATACGGGCAGCGAGCCGCCGTACGTCGTCCCGTACGGGGTTCTTCCGCGGGAGGTCCTTCCGTACGGCGTTCATCGGGCCGCACCTTCCGGGACGTCCGTGCCGGTCGCGGCTTCGCGGGCACGCGTGCCCTCCGCGCCCGCGGTCGCGGCTGTCTCCGTGTCGCCGCGCGCGATGGCGGCGAAGGCCCGCAGCGAATCCGTCCCGGGCGCGAAGTAACCGGCGTGCCCCCGGGTGTCGTCCGCCGGTACGCGACGGGCGCCGAAGGCCGGGTCGGCCGGGTCCGCCCCGTGGCCGAGGCCGGCGAAGCGCACGTTCGGCACGTCGTCGATCCAGTCCGTGGGGGCCCTTCGCCGCCCACACCCGGGCCTTCGTCCGCAGCCCCGTGACATCGTCCGCCCGCATGCCGGGGGAGCCGAGGACCACCAGGTCGGTGGCGGACAGGCGGGGTGCGGCGATCCCGCAGACCACGGAGCCGTAGCTGTGCCGGTCCCGGCACTCTCCAGCGGCGAAGCGGGCTTCGGCGCGGGCCCGTTGACCACCAGCACGTTCAGATGGCCCCCGGCCGCCCGGACCGAGACCTGGGTGCCGGCCCCGGGCGCGTGCCGCACCACGTTGGCCAGCGCCTCCTGCACGATCCGGTACGCCGACAGATCCACCGCCGAGGGCACCTCGCCCAGGTCCGCGGCGAGCGACAGCTCCGCCGGAAGCCCGGCCCGTACCGTCGCCTCCACCAGCTGCTGAAGCCGGTCCAGGCCCGGCTGCGGCGCCCGGTCACCCTCGGTGCCGTCGCTGCGCAGCACCGACAGCAGCCGCCGCATCTCGCCGAGGGACTCCCGCGCGGCCGCCGCGATGGCCGTGAACTCCTCCTCGGCGGCCTTCGGCAGCCCATCGATCCGGTACGGCGCGGAATCGGCCTGCACGGTGATCACCGACATGTGGTGCGCGACCACGTCGTGCAGCTCACGGGCGATCCGGGTCCGCTCCTCCAGCAGCGTGCGCTGCGCTCGCTCCGCCTCGCTGATCGTCTCCTGCTCGGCCAGCCGCCGGGTCGCCTCGCCCCGCTCCCGTACCGCCCCGCCGATCACCAGGACCACCGCGCCGAGGATCGGCAGCAGCAGGGCGCTGCCGGTGTTGCGGTCCGCCGGCGCGATCAGATGCAGCACAAGACCGGCCGCGCCCGTCGCCGCCCACACGGCGAACACCGTCCGACGGGTCTCGCGCAGACCGAGGGCCAGCAGCAGGAAGAGGTACGCGACCAGCACCGGGGGGATCCATGGCCAGACGTCGTGCCGCTCGCCGGGGTGCGCCAGCAGCACCAGCGTGCCCACGATGTCGGCCGGGAAGATGATCCACCACGCCTGGAGGGGCCGGTGGGCCAGCATCAGCAAGGGGGCCGCCTGGGCCACCCCCAGCGCCCCGGCCAGGGCGCCCGGTACGCCGTACTGCGAGGTCAGGACGGTGATGGTGACCGGAATGAAGGTCGCGGCCAGGGCGAGCACCACGGCGTACGGCAGCAGCCGCTGCCACAGCTTCGGGGCCTCCGCCAGCAGCGGGGTGGACGGGTGGGACGCGTGGGACAGCCCGTGGGCGAGCTCGCGCAGATTGCGGCGGGCGGCGGGGGCCCGGCGGGGGAAGGGGGAGTGGACATGGCCCGGTCAGCCTAGGCAGACCGGGGCCTCACGGGCGTCATACCGGGGTTCCGACCTCGGCCGGTTCGCCTCGTACTCCGGTACGGGGTCACAGCTCCGCGAGCAGCTGGGCCTTCTTCGCGGTGTACTCGGCGTCCGTCACCAGCCCGGCCTGATGCAGCTCGCCGAGGTGATGGATCCGCTCGGCGATGTCCGCCGGATCGCGCCGTCCGGCGGACACCAGGGCCGGCGTGGCGGCGGCGGGCGCCGGCTGGGTCCGGCGTACGGACTCCAGGACGGCGGCGGCGAAGGGCAGCGACTCGTGCACCGGCCCGTAGCCCAGACCGAACAGCACGGCCGCCGGATCCTGGTCCGCGCGGGCGGCCGGGGGCTCGGCGGGCCCGCCGGCCGACATCCCGCCTACCGTGCACTCGGTGCCACCGGGACCGTGCAGATCGCCCAGGCTGCCGCCGGTGCGGTGGTCGACCGGGGTCGCCGCGCGGGGCACCAGACGCAGATAACCGTCCAGCGCCTCAGGCGAGCGCCATACGATTCCGGCCAGTTCGCTCACCCGGAAGGTCTGGTCGCCGGCCTTCCACTTGGTGCTGGAGGCCCCGGTCCAGGACCACCGGAAGGAGATCCGCTCGCCGTCGAAGCCGGCCCTGCCGTCGTACGCCTTGAAGTTCATCGGGGCCTCGGGGGCCGCTACCAGGAAGCTGTCGGCCGGCTCGCCCGACGCCGGATCCAGCAGGGCCCGCAGCTCGTCCGCGTAGTACTCGGCGAGCACCTCCCGCTCGGCCGGAAGCACCAGGCGATAGGGGTCGCACCCCTCCTTGAGCTGCCCGGAGGCAGCCTCCACGAGGGGATCGGCACCTGGTCTCGGCACGGCACGCAGAACCACCGTGTTCCGCTTGCCCGGGGTGAGCGTCACCGACGACAGCGCCGCATACGGGATGCGGCGTTCCCGCAGGCTCTGGAAGAGCTTCGGTGTGCGGATACCCCGTTCGAAGCGGATGAGCACGGAGTCGGTGTCGAACTCCCAGGTGGCATGAATTCCGGCCAGCACATCACCCATGTGCCTCATCGTATGCGGCACAGTCCCGCACGTCCCCCCTCGGCGTAAGTCCCAGTTAAACCGCCCGACACCGGCCTCTACGCGCGTCAGCCGTCCCGCTCACCGGAAATACCACCGCGACAGGCGCTGTCGACGCTCGCGCAGCTGACCGACCCGTACGCGCCGACGCCGATCGCGGCGAAGTTGTCCAGACTCTCGGTGCCCGGTACGAAGTAGCCGCTGTGCCCGGCGGCCCCGGCCGACGAGACGATCCGCGCACCGAAGGCCGGGTCGACCGGGTCGGCCCCGTGACCGATCCCGCCGAACTCCAGATGCGGTACGTCCCCGATCCAGTCGTCCCCGTCGCGCGTGGCCCAGATCCGGGCTCCGGTCCCCAGCTGCCCGGCGTTGGCGGCCCGCATGCCGGGGCTGCCAGCGACCGCGATGTCGGCCACCCGGTCGGGGACCCGGTGCGCCGCGACCCCGCACACCACGGAGCCGTAGCTGTGGCAGAACAGCGAGACCTTCGAGGCGCCGGGCAGCGCGCCGACCATCGCGTTCAGCCGGACCGCGCCGTCCGCCGCGAGCCCGCCCAGCGCCGCGTCCATGCCGAGACCGGCCGGGGCGGTGTAGTCGGCCCACGCGATGACGGCCGTCCGGGTGCCCGGGGAGGCCGAGCGCTCCGCGCCGTACAGGGCCTTGGCCATGCCGACGGGGGCCGTGTACTGGCGCTTGCCGCGCTCCAGGGTCAGCAGATGGGTATCGACGCCCGGGACGACGACGGAGACCCGGGCGGCCCGGTCGAGATTCCCGAACACCTCGGCCGCACGGCCCTTCCCGGACGGATCGAAGGCCAGGATCTGGCGCTTGCCCGCGAGCATCGACCGGAACCGGCCGAGCCGGGCCTCCGCCTCATCGCGCCCGTCCGGCGAGAGCTTCGCGTCGTGCGCCCGCACCTTCTCCACGGCCACGGCCTGGCTGAGGGCCACCCGGTTGGCGTAGTAGCGCAGCGTGACCGGTGCGCCGTTCAGATTCCCCACCACCGACGCGTACTTGCCCGCGAGCGCGAACCGCTGCACCGAGGTGAGCGTGGCGAAGAAGTGGGCCAGCGAAAAGGCGGGGGCGTCGGCATTCGGCAGCGAACGGCCCGCTATGCGGTCCCGCGCCCAGGAGGCGAGCGCGAGCTCGCGTGGCCCGTCGGAGTGGTGATCGCGGATGGCGCTCCAGCCCGTCGTCGCCAGCATCACGAACACGACCGCCACGGCGAGCAGCGCTCGCCATGCGGTCAGGGTGGGGGAGGTGTCGAAAGAAGTCACTGCGCCACACCCTAGGAGACGTGCGCCGACCGCCGTGATTCGGGTGACGTACATCACCCGCCCGCGAAGGATTCACCCCGGATATCTCACGCAGGGTCACCGCGGCCCCGGGGGTGCGCTACTCGTGGCGCCGGTCCCGGGATTCCTGGCGCCGGTCGGGCGGGGGCCGGGGCGAGCCGGTTGAGACACTCCTCGGTCGGGTCGCGCGGTGGCCAGCCGCCCTCGGCGCGGTCATGGCCTCCAAGGCCAGCGCCGAGTCCGCGGACAACCGGGCGGCGCGGGCCTGCCCGGAGACCCCGACCCGAAGCTGGAGCGGACCGCCGAGTTCGGCATTGGTCCCGGCCTTGACGGTCGTCGGCGTCGTCGCGGTGATCGCCGCGTTCGTCGCCACCCTCACCAGGCCGGGCGGGTGCCGAAGTCGGCCACATCCGACGCCCGAGGCGGCGCAGAGCGTCAACACAGCGCAGGCCGGAGCCCCGCCGAATCCTTTCGGCGGGGCTCTCGCCTATCAGGGTGGAGACCCCCGGCCCCTCTTCCGTGTTCCCCACCCGGTGACTCAGAGTGAGCGACGGAAGAACAGCACCGACCAACCACGGGGGTTGACCCATCATGCGTACGACCGTTCTCGTCGCGGCCGCCCTGGCCGTCACCGCACTCGTCCCCCAGGCCCTGGCCCACGACCGGGCGGCGGCGGCTCCCGAGCGGTCCCCGGGCGTCGGCCTCGGGACCTGTGAGGCGGGCAGGCTCTGCCTCTGGAAGAAGCCCGACTTCACCGGGGCCCGCCACACCTTCGAGCTCTCCGGCACGGACATCGAGAGCTGCACCCCGCTGCCGGAGGGCGGCGACGCCCAGTCCCTCGCCAACCGCACCGGCCGGCCCGTCACCACCTACCAGTCCGCCGAGTGCGCGGAGACCGGGGAGTTCGAGACATACCCCGGCGGCGGCACCTGGACGCCGCGGTCCCCGTACCAGGTACGGGCCTTCAAGATCTGGGAGAACTGAGCCCGGACACGCCGGACCCGGACGCGCCGGAGGGACGGGAGCGCGGCCCCGGACGCGCCGGAGGGGCGGCGACGCTCCCGCGCCACCGCCCCTCCGGGCCGCTCCTCGCCCAGCCGCGGCTACGCGTCGCCGCCCGCCGCGCCCGGATCGGCCGCGGCCACGTCCAGGAGCTCGTAGCGGTCGACCGCTGTCTTCAGGGCCGACCGGTCGATCCTGCCCTCCTTGGCCAGCTCGGTGAGGACCGCCAGCACGATCGACTGCGCGTCGATGTGGAAGAACCGACGGGCCGCACCCCGGGTGTCCGCGAAGCCGAAGCCGTCAGCGCCCAGCGACTGGTAGGCGCCCGGCACCCAGCGCGCGATCTGGTCCGGAACCGAACGCATCCAGTCCGAGACCGCCACGAACGGACCCTGGGCCGCTCCGAACTTCTTGGTCACATACGGGACGCGCTGCTCCTCCCCCGGGTGTAGGAGGTTGTAGCGCTCCACGTCCACCGCCTCGCGACGCAGCTCGTTCCAGGAGGTCGCCGACCAGACGTCCGCCTTGACGTTCCACTCGTCCGCGAGGATTTTCTGCGCCTCCAGGGCCCAGGGGACCGCCACGCCGGACGCCATGATCTGGGCCGGGATCTCGCCCTTCTCGCCGGTGCTGAAGCGGTGGATGCCCTTGAGGATGCCCTCGACGTCCACGTCCTGAGGCTCGGCCGGGTGCTGGATCGGCTCGTTGTAGACGGTGAGGTAGTAGAAGACGTCCTCGTTCGCCTCGCCGTACATCCGGCGCAGCCCGTCCTTCATGATGTGCGCGATCTCGAACCCGTACGCCGGGTCGTACGCGACACAGCCGGGGTTCGTCGAGGCGAGCAGCTGCGAGTGGCCGTCCGCGTGCTGGAGGCCCTCACCGGTCAGCGTCGTACGCCCGGCGGTCGCGCCCAGCACGAAGCCGCGCGCGAGCTGGTCGGCCATCTGCCAGAACTGGTCGCCGGTGCGCTGGAACCCGAACATCGAGTAGAAGACGTACACCGGGATCAGCGGCTCGCCGTGCGTGGCGTACGCCGAGCCGGCCGCGATCAGCGAGGCCGTGCAGCCCGCCTCGGAGATGCCGTCGTGCAGCATCTGGCCCGTCGGGGACTCCTTGTACGCGAGCAGCAGATCGCGGTCGACCGCCTCGTACTGCTGGCCGAGCGGGTTGTAGATCTTCGCGCTCGGGAAGAACGCGTCCATGCCGAAGGTGCGGTACTCATCGGGGGCGATCAGCACGAAACGCTTGCCGATCTCCTTGTCCCGCATGAGGTCCTTCAGGATGCGGACGAACGCCATGGTGGTGGCGATCGACTGCGTACCCGAACCCTTCTTCGCCGTCGCGTACGTCTTGTCCTCGGGCTGTGGGAGAGGCTTCGCACGCACCACACGGGTCGGGACGTAGCCGTCCAGACCCTGGCGGCGGTCGTGCATGTACTGGATCTCCTCCGAGTCGCGGCCCGGGTGGTAGTAGGGCGGGTAGCCCTCGTCCAGCTGCTTGTCCGTGATCGGGATGTGCAGCCGGTCCCGGAAGCGCTTGAGGTCCTCGACCGTGAGCTTCTTCATCTGGTGGGTCGCGTTGCGGCCCTCGAAGTTCGGCCCCAGTGTCCAGCCCTTGACCGTCTGCGCCAGGATCACCGTCGGCTGGCCCTTGTGCGCCTTGGCCGCCGCGTAGGCCGCGTAGACCTTGCGGTGGTCGTGGCCGCCGCGGCCCAGGTGCAGGATCTGCTGGTCGGACATGTCCTTGACCATGTCCCGAAGCCGGGGGTCGTCGCCGAAGAAGTGCTCGCGGATGTACGAGCCGGTCTCGGTGGCGTACGTCTGGAACTGCCCGTCCGGCGTGGTGTTCAGCTTGTTGACCAGGATGCCCGTGCGGTCCTGCGCCAGCAGCGGGTCCCAGGAGCGGTCCCAGACCAGCTTGATGACGTTCCAGCCGGCGCCCCGGAACTGCGACTCCAGCTCCTGGATGATCTTGCCGTTGCCCCGTACCGGGCCGTCCAGCCGCTGGAGGTTGCAGTTGACCACGAAGGTCAGGTTGTCCAGGCCCTCACGGGCCGCGATGGACAGCTGGCCCAGGGATTCGGGCTCGTCCATCTCGCCGTCGCCGAGGTAGGCCCAGACGTGGGACCTGGAGGTGTCGGCGATGCCGCGCGCCTCCATGTAACGGTTCATCCGGGCCTGGTAGATCGCGCCGAGCGGACCGAGGCCCATCGAGACGGTCGGGAACTCCCAGAAGTCCGGCATCAGCCGCGGGTGCGGATAGCTGGACAGCCCGTTCGGGGCCTTCGACTTCTCCTGGCGGAACGCGTCGAGCTGCGCCTCGCTCAGCCGGTCCAGCAGGAACGCACGGGCGTAGATCCCCGGGGACGCGTGCCCCTGGAAGAAGATCTGGTCGCCGCCGTCGCCCCGGTCCTTGCCCCGGAAGAAGTGGTTGAAACCCACGTCGTACAGCGAGGCGGAGGACGCGAAGGTCGCGATGTGGCCGCCGACGCCGATCCCCGGACGCTGCGCCCGCGAGACCATCACGGCGGCGTTCCAGCGGGTCGCGTTGAGGACCTTGCGCTCGATCTCCTCGTCGCCGGGGAAGAACGGCTCGTCCTTCGTGGCGATCGTGTTCACGTAGTCCGTGCTGCGCATCTCCGGCACGGCGACGCGCTTCTCCCGCGCGCGTTCGATGAGCCGGAGCATCAGATAGCGGGCCCGCTCACGGCCGCGCTCGTCGACGGCGGCGTCGAGGGAGTCGAGCCATTCCCGGGTTTCCTCAGGATCGAAGTCCGGGACCTGGCTCGGAAGGCCGCCAATGATGATCGGGTTGCGATCGGATCCGGAAGCCACACTGTTCCTTCGCTGTTCGGTGGTGCTCTACGGGGCCTGGTCCGAGGGACGTGCCCCCCGGACCACTCTGTCAACTCTGCGTGCGCCGCCTCCATCGTGCTACCGCGAAGACCGGAACGTCATCTCTACCGTGGGGTAACCACGAGGTTCCGGAAAGTCGTCCACGGGGCACGAGTATGGGCAGTACACGGCTGGGTACGGGCAAACCGCAACCTTACGCCCAAGGCGTCCAAGCGTTCCCAAAGGCTGTTCGACTCCGATTGGCGGATCGAAACCGCATAAGCTGAGGAAGGACGTAAACGGATGGAGCGACTCGGGAGACCTCGGGAAGCCGCCGGGGGACATGCCGGAACTTGCGGCGACGTGGCAGGGAACGTCACCGTATAGGCGGTCTCGTACGCCGGGTACTTGCGCGATTCGCCGAGCCCGTGTGGACTACGGCCAACGCCCCGCGCACGCGCGTGGCTGCAGCATTTTCCGAAGACATGATCAGGAGGCAACCCGTGAGCGCGACCGCGGACCACGCGGAGGAGCGAACCAACCCGGCAGCACGCCTGGGGTTCGAGCCCGGACAGGTGGTCCAGGAGATCGGCTACGACGAAGACGTCGAGCTGGAGCTCCGTGAGGGCATTGAGGCCACTACCGGCCAGGAACTCGTCGACGAGGAGTACGACGACGTCGCAGACGTCGTCCTGCTCTGGTTCCGCGACGAGGACGGCGACCTTACGGACGCGCTGGTGGATGCCATTGGTCTGATCGAGGACGGCGGTACGGTCTGGCTGATGACGCCGAAGACCGGCCGTGACGGATACGTCGAACCGAGCGAAATCAATGAGGCTGCCCAGACAGCCGGTCTCGCCCAGACCAAGAGCATCAGCGCGGGCAAGGACTGGACGGGCAGCCGTCTGGTCACCCCCAAGGGGGCCAAGGCCAAGCGCTGAACCACGTTTCGCACCACCCCGGGGCCCTCACGGACGTACACAGCGCCCGTGAGGGCCTTCGTACGTCCCCACGGCCCCTCCGGGACCGGCCCGAGGCCCCTGCGTAGGGTGGGTGTCACCCGGACGGACCCGGCCCGGGATGCGGAGAAGCGGCGAAGGGATACGTGTTCCATGACGATCGAGGTCGGCAGCCAGGCCCCGGACTTCCAGCTCAAGGACAACCACGGCCGGACCGTGCGGCTGTCGGAGTTCCGCGGCGAGAAGAACGTGGTGCTGGTGTTCTACCCGTTCGCCTTCACCGGCGTCTGCACCGGCGAGCTGTGCGCGCTCCGCGACGAGCTGCCCCGCTTCGAGAACGAGGGCACCCAGCTCCTCGCCGTCTCGTGCGACTCCATCCACACCCTGCGCGTCTTCGCCGAGCAGGAGGGCCTGGAGTACCCGCTGCTGTCCGACTTCTGGCCGCACGGGGAGACCTCGCGGGCGTACGGCGTCCTCGACGAGGACAAGGGCTGCGCGGTGCGCGGCAGCTTCGTCATCGACAAGGAGGGCACCGTCCGCTGGAGCGTCGTGAACGGCCTCCCTGACGCCCGCGACCTGAAGGACTACGTCAAGGCGCTCGAAGCGCTCTGAGACGATCTCCTGGCGACGCCCGGCCAGAAGCCTGTTTTGGCCGGGAACCGGTCACTAGGATCCAATCGTTGATCCGATGCCAACGAACGACGGGGACGCTGGTGTCTGCCGGCCCCTGAGAAAACTACTGGAGGACTCGTGGGAGTCAGCCTCAGCAAGGGCGGCAACGTCTCGCTGACCAAGGCCGCGCCCAACCTGACCGCGGTCATCGTCGGTCTGGGCTGGGACGCCCGCACCACCACCGGGGGTGACTTCGACCTCGACGCCAGCGCTCTGCTGACGAACCCCGAGGGCAAGGTCGCCACCGACGGCAATTTCGTCTTCTTCAACAACCTGAAGAGCCCCGACGGCTCCGTCGAGCACACCGGTGACAACACCACCGGTGAGGGCGAGGGCGACGACGAGGTCATCAAGGTGAACCTCGCCGGTGTCCCGGCCGACGTCGACAAGATCGTCTTCCCGGTCTCGATCTACGAGGCCGAGAGCCGTCAGCAGAGCTTCGGCCAGGTCCGCAACGCGTACATCCGCGTGGTCAACCAGGCCGACAACACCGAGCTCGCCCGCTACGACCTGAGCGAGGACGCCTCGACGGAGACCGCCATGGTCTTCGGCGAGCTCTACCGCAACGGCGCCGAGTGGAAGTTCCGCGCCATCGGCCAGGGGTACGCCTCCGGCCTGCGCGGCATCGCCCAGGACTTCGGCGTCAACGTCTGAGGCTCTGAGCAACAGCATGACGGAGCGCGCCCAGCGCTCCCGTACCACCGCTTCCGGCGCCGCATGCACATGCGGCGCCGGAAGCGCTCGGGGGGTGTCCGGCGGATCGTGACCCCGAAGCCCCCTGGCAGCGTTCACACGACTCGGGGAGGACACACACATGGGCGTCACGCTCGCCAAGGGAGGCAATGTCTCCCTCTCCAAGGTCGCACCCAACCTCACCCAGGTGCTGGTCGGGCTCGGCTGGGACGCACGCTCCACCACAGGAGCAGCTTTCGACCTCGATGCCAGCGCACTGCTGTGCCAGTCGGGCCGGGTGCTCGGTGACGAGTGGTTCGTCTTCTACAACAACCTCACGAGCCCGGACGGCTCGGTCGAGCACACCGGCGACAACCTCACCGGGGAGGGCGACGGCGACGACGAGTCCGTCATCGTCCGTCTCGACCAGGTCCCCGCCCACTGCGACAAGATCATCTTTCCGGTCTCGATCCACGACGCGGACAGCCGGGGCCAGGCGTTCGGCCAGGTCAGCAACGCTTTCATCCGGGTGGTCAACCAGGCCGACGGTCAGGAACTGGCTCGCTACGACCTGAGCGAGGACGCCTCGACGGAGACCGCGATGATCTTCGGAGAGCTCTACCGGTACAACGGCGAGTGGAAATTCCGTGCAGTCGGCCAGGGGTACGCGTCAGGCCTGCGTGGCATCGCTCTAGACTTCGGCGTCAACGTTTCATAACGCCGCGCACGCGCGGGGGGCCCCGACACGCCGGGGGAGGCCCTTTACATAACACGATGGGGTAGCCAGTGGTTCTGAAAACCTTCGGCTGGTCGTTCGCGGTTACCGCGCTCGGCCTGGTCGCAGCGACTTTCTACGGGGGGTGGCAGGCTTTCGGCATCGTCGCGATCCTGTCCGTCCTGGAGATCTCGCTGTCCTTCGACAACGCGGTGATCAACGCCGGAATCCTGAAGAAGATGAATGCCTTCTGGCAGAAGATCTTCCTCACGATCGGCATCCTCATCGCCGTCTTCGGTATGCGACTGGTGTTCCCCGTCGTGATCGTGGCCGTGAGCGCCCAGCTCGGACCGATCGAGGCCATCGACCTGTCCTTCAACGACCCGGACCGGTACAAGGAACTGGTCACGGACGCCCATCCGTCGATCGCAGCCTTCGGTGGCATGTTCCTGTTGATGATCTTCCTCGACTTCATCTTCGACGAAGACCGTGACATCCACTGGCTGCGCTGGATCGAGCGTCCGCTCGCCAAGCTCGGCAAGGTCGACATGCTGTCGGTCTGCGTCGCCCTGATCATCCTGCTCGTCACCGCCATGACCTTCGCCACCCAGGCCCACCAGCACGGTGGCGGGCACGCGGACAAGGCGTCGACGGTCATGCTCTCCGGCATCGCCGGCCTGATCACCTACCTCGTCGTCGGCGGGCTCTCCGGATACTTCGAGGGCAAGCTCGAAGAGGATGAGGAGCGCGAGCACGAGGCCGAGGAAGAGGCCAAGAAGAAGGGCAAGCCCGTCACCGGGATCGCCCTCGCCGGAAAGGCCGCGTTCTTCCTCTTCCTCTACCTGGAAGTCCTGGACGCCTCGTTCTCCTTCGACGGTGTCATCGGCGCCTTCGCCATCACCAACGAGATCGTGCTGATGGCCCTCGGCCTCGGCATCGGCGCCATGTACGTCCGTTCGCTCACCGTCTACCTGGTGCGCGAGGGCACGCTCGACGACTACGTCTACCTGGAGCACGGCGCCCACTACGCGATCGGCGCGCTCTCCGTCATCCTGCTGATCACCATCCAGTACGAGATCAACGAGCTGATCACCGGTTCGGTCGGTGTGATCCTGATCGCCCTCTCCTTCTGGTCCTCGCTCAAGCGCAACCGCACGCTCGCCGCGGAATCCGGTGAGGGCGGCGGTTCGGAAAGCAAGGCCGAAGTGTCCTCCGGGGTGTGACCCGGTAGGGATTGAGGAACGCTCTCTGCGGGGCGGCCCACACGGCGACGGCTCTCCGGGATCTCCCGGACCCGGCCCGGTGGCCGCCCCGCAGTGATGTCCGGGGCGCGCGGAACAGGTGGGGGTTGGTATGGGATTCTTCGACGGCCTGTGGCCGGGGCGCGCGGCGCAGTTCGACTCGGGCAACGCGACGTCGAGCGCCGTCGTGCTGTCCAAACGGAACGCCACGATCTCGCTCAGCAAACAGGGCGCCCTCTCGGGCAACCTCCGGGTCAACCTGTCCTGGCGGATGCGGACCTCCGACATCGAGGGCCGCTCGCGCCAGAGCGGCAGGCTGCGGCACCCCCTCAGGCTCTTCCAGCCCGAGGTGGTCCAGGCGCACACCCAGGGCGTCGTCAACGTCGACCTGGACCTCGGCTGCATGTACGAGCTGACGGACGGCACCAAGGGAGTCGTGCAGCCCCTGGGCAACCTGATCGGCGACCTCAACAGCCCGCCCTACGTCCGGCTCAGCGGCGACGACCGCTTCGGCGCGCCCTCGGGGGAGACGGTCTACGTCAACCTCGACCAGCGCGACCAGATCAAGCGACTGCTGTTCTTCGTCTACATCTACGACCGGACGCCAGCGTTCGACCGGACGCACGCCAAGATCACGCTCTACCCGGGCAACGGCCCGCGCATCGAGATCGAGCTGGACGAGCGCGCACCGCAGGCCCGCTCCTGCGCGGTGTTCACCGTGGAGAACATCAAGGACGAGCTGATCGTGCGCCGCGAGGTGAAGTTCGTGTACGGCTTCCAGTCGGAGCTGGACCGGCTGTACGGCTACGGCATGCAGTGGGGGCGCGGCTACAAGTCCCGGACCTGAGCCCGGCCCCTTCGAGCGTCGGAGCGACTCGGCACCGGCCGAACTCAGGACCGGACGAACTGCGGACCTTGTGGAGGCAGCACGAAATGGGGGTCGGGCGCGTACGCGGCGGCTGCCGCGGGCTGCGGATAGCCGTACGCGGGCGGCTCGGCGGCCGGCTGCGGATAGCCGTAGGACGGCTGCTGGTGCTGGACCGTGGCCTGGGAGTCGGGCCCGGGCCCCGGCGGAACGGCCGGAAGCGGGGGCACGGCGGACGGGAGGGCCCCCGGGCCCGCCGGAGCGGCCGGCTCCTGTGCCTCGTTCACCGCCGGCGCCCCGTGTACCGCCTCCGACTCGTCCACCGAGATGCCGAAGGCGGTGGCCAGGCCGATCAGGCCGGTGGGATAGCCCTGGCCGACGGCGCGGAACTTCCATCCTTCGCCGCGGCGGTAGAGCTCGCCGCAGATGATCGCCGTCTCTTCCCCGGTCTCCGGCCGGACATCGAACACCGCCAGCGGCTCGCCCTCGGCGAACGCGGCGTCGTACAGGAGTATCCGCAGGTCCGGGACCTGTTCGAAGGCGGCCCCGTCGGAGGAGGCCGCGATGACCACCTGGTCCACCGAGGCGTCGAGCGCCCCGAGATCCGCCTCGACCGTGTCCGTCAGCCCTTCCGGGACACTGCGCTTCGGCAGCCGCCGGACCAGGCCGGAGGGGTGCCGGGGCTGGTTGTAGAAGACGAAGTCCTCGTCGGACCGCACCCGCCCGGACGCACCGAGGAGCAGGGCGGAGGCGTCCACGTCGGGGACCTCAGTGCCCGGGGTCCAGCGCAGCACGGCCCGGACGGCCGCGGCATCAACGGGGACGTTCGAGCCCTTCAGCATCGTGTGCGTCATGACCGTCATCCTGCCTGCTGGGGGCCCGTGCGGACAACGCGGGGGGCGGCACGACCGTGCCCGGCGGCGGCGCGGGCAGGGCGTGACGATACCGCGGGAGGGGGTCGGGCAAGGGGCGGGTAACCGGAAATTCATGTACATGGGGAACTGTTGACACCCGTCCGTACGTACTATTACCGGCCATGCGTTGTTCGGCCGGTCAGGCAGTTCGGGGGAGAAAATGCGTCACTTCGGGCATATATCGCCCACTGTCCGCGAGGGCCTGTTCTTCAGGGAGCCCTGCACGTTCACCGCGGACTCCCCGGCACGGATGCTCTCCGCCGCCCTGGGGGCCACGCTCTACTCCCCGGCCACCCGCCCGTCGCTCGCCGACGATGTGCTCAAGCAGGCCGGGCGCGGCGTCGTCTCCATGGTGCTGTGCCTGGAGGACTCGATCGACGACGCCGAGGTGACCGACGCCGAAGCCAACCTGATCAGGCAGTTCGCCGCGCTGGCCGCCCGGGAAGCGGACCCGGGGCCTGCTCTCCCGGGACCGGGCGACGCCGGGAGCGCGCCGGGCGCCGACATCCCTCTGCTCTTCATCCGCGTACGGGAACCGGCCCAGATCACCGACCTGGTCCGGCGCCTCGGCGCCTCGGTCCGGATGTTGTCCGGTTTCGTACTTCCCAAATTCACCGAAGAACGGGGGCGGCAGTTCCTGGAGGCGCTCACCGAGGCCGAGACGGCGTGCGGCCGCCGGCTCTTCGCCATGCCGGTCCTCGAATCCCCCGAGCTGCTCCATCTGGAGACGCGCGGCGAAATTCTCCAGGGAATCGCCCGCAGCGTCGACAAGTACCGGGACCGGGTGCTCGCCCTGCGGCTCGGCGTCACCGATTTCTGCTCGGCCTACGGACTGCGCCGCACACCCGACATGACGGCGTACGACGTCCATATCATCGGCTCCGTGATCGCCGACGTGGTCAACGTGCTCGGCCGCGCCGACGGCACCGGCTTCACGATCACCGGCCCGGTCTGGGAGTACTTCCGCCGCCAGGAGCGCATGTTCAAGCCCCAGCTGCGCCGCAGCCCCTTCCTGGAGGGCCGGGCCGAGGAACTGCGTACGGCCCTCATCGAGCACGACCTCGACGGACTGCTCCGGGAGATCGAGCTCGACCGCGCCAACGGACTGCTCGGCAAGACCTGCATCCACCCGTCGCACGTGGCGCCCGTCCACGCCCTGTCCGTGGTCAGCCACGAGGAGTTCACCGACGCCCAGGACATCCTGAGCCCCGAGCGCGGGGGCGGCGGGGTGCTGCGCTCGGCGTACACGAACAAGATGAACGAAGTGAAGCCCCACCGGGCCTGGGCCGAGCGCACGCTCCAGCGGGCCGAGGTCTTCGGGGTGGCGAAGGAAGACGTCGGCTTCGTGGACCTGCTGGCCGCCGGCCTGACGAACTGAGCGCGCGTCGATGAGCGAGCGCGCGACGAGAGAAGAGACCGTGGACGTGGTGTGGTCGGGCAACTGGGTGGCGGAGCGACTGGGAGTCGCCCTCGAAGGCGACGGAGATCTCCGGGAACTGCTGGGCCTGGCCCTGCGCCGCAACCCCAAGCGGGCGCATCTGCTGGTCTCCAACGTGCTGGGCAAGCACGTGCCCCAGCGGCCGTCCGTCGTCCACGGGGCCGGGTTCGAGCTGGGTGAACGGGTCCGGGCGCTGCTCGGCGCGGCGGAGGCCCGCAGCGCGGTGGTCCTCGGGTACGCGGAGACGGCCACCGGCCTCGGCCACGCCGTCGCGGACGGCCTGCGGGACGCCCCGTACCTGCACTCCACCCGGCGTCCGGTGGCGGGCGTCGAGCAGGCGGGCGGCTTCGAGGAGTCCCACTCGCACGCCACCTCGCACCTGCTGCTGCCGGAGGACGGTGAGCTGCTGGCGGGCGGCGCGGAGGCATCCACTCTGGTGCTGGTCGACGACGAGTTCTCCACCGGCAACACGGTCCTGAACACCATCCGCGCGCTGCACGCCCTGCACCCGCGCGAGCGGTACGTCATCGTCGCCCTGGTCGACATGCGCTCGGCCGACGACCGCGACCGGCTGACCGCCTTCGCCGCCGAGATCGGTGCCCGCGTCGACCTCGTGACGCGCAGCACCGGGACGGTCGCCCTGCCGGACGGCGTACTGGAGCGCGGCCAGGCCCTGGTCGCGGCCCAGGAGGCGGAGCAGCCCGACGCGGACCTCCGGTCCCCCGCCCCCGCCCCCGCCCCCGTCACCCGGGTCGACCTCGACTGGCCCGCAGGCGTCCCCGACGGCGGCCGGCACGGCTTCACCCCCGTCCACCGGGCAGCCCTCGAAGCGGCGCTCCCGGCCATGGCGGACCGGATCGCGGCCGCGCTGGGCGCCGACGAGCACCGCCGCCCCCGCCGGATCCTCGTCCTCGGCTTCGAGGAGCTGATGTACGCCCCGCTGCGCCTCGGCACCGCCCTCGAAGCCGCACTGGGGCCCGACGCCGAGGTCCGCTGCTCCACCACCACCCGCTCGCCCGTCCTGGCCGTCGACGACCCCGGCTACGCGATACGCACCCGCCTCGTCTTCCCGGCCCACGACGACCCGGCGGACGGCCCCGGCGACCGGTACGCGTACAACGTGGCGGGCGCCGGCTTCGACGCGGTGGTCGCCGTCGTCGACTCCACCGCCGACACCCCCGAACTGCACGCCCCCGAGGGACTGCTGGCCCGGCTCGCCGAGCACACCGGCCACGTCCTCCTCGCGGTCGTCCCTTCCTACGTCCCGGCCACATCCGCATCCGAACGGCAGGAGCCCGCCGTGCTGCCCGAGCCTCTCCGAGGCCCCGACTTCTCCAGTTACGCACCACAGGACGTCGGCTGGCTGCTCCAGGACCTCTCGGACACCGAGCTGGAAGCGCCCACCGAGGAGCGCGAGGAGGCCATCCAGAGCGGCGGCGCGCACTACGCGGAGTCGCTGCCCGTCGAGTACCAGCCGAGCGCCGCGTACCAGGCCCTGTTCACCGCCGCCCTGGAGACCTCCGCCGCGCGCATCGCCCGCGCGGTCGGCACCGTCACCGAGACGGTCCTCGCCGAACGCGGCCCGCGCCCCGTGCTCGTCTCGCTCGCCCGCGCCGGAACCCCGGTCGGGGTGCTGATGCGCCGCTGGGCCCAGCACCGGCACGGCCTGGACCTGCCGCACTACGCCATCTCCATCGTCCGGGGCCGGGGCATCGACGCCACCGCCCTGCGCTGGCTGGCCGCCCATCACGACCCGGCCGACGTCGTGTTCGTCGACGGCTGGACCGGGAAGGGCGCGATCACCCGCGAACTGGCGGCGGCGACAGCCGAGTTCGAGGCGTCGGGCGGTCCCGCCGGCTTCGACCCGGAGATCGCGGTGCTCGCCGACCCGGGCGGCTGCGTACGGACGTACGGCACCCGCGAGGACTTCCTCATTCCCTCGGCCTGCCTCAACTCCACGGTCTCCGGTCTCATCTCCCGTACGGTGCTCCGTGCCGACCTGGTCGGCCCCGACGACTTCCACGGCGGGAAGTTCTACCGGGAGCTGGCCGGATCCGACGCCTCCGGCGACTTTCTGGCCGCGGTGACCGCGCGCTTCGACGAGGTGGCGGGCCAGGTCGAGGCCGAGGCCAAGGAGCTGCTCGCCGCCGACCGCGCCCCGACCTGGGAGGGCTGGGCGGCCGTCGAGCGGATCAGCGAGGAGTACGGCATCCACGACGTCAACCTGGTCAAACCGGGCGTCGGCGAGACCACCCGGGTCCTGCTCCGCCGGGTCCCCTGGAAGATCCTCGCGAAGCGCGGCGCGGGCACGGACCTGGAGCACATCCGGCTGCTGGCCGAACAGCGCGGCGTCCCGGTGGAGGAGGTCGACGACCTCCCGTACAGCTGTGTCGGTCTGATCCACCCCCGGTTCACCCGTGGCGCGACGGGCGCGGACGGCAAGGCGGTGCAGGGCGCATGAGCGTGACTTCGCCTACCCCGGCCACGCTGGTGGCGAGCGACCTCGACCGTACGCTCATCTACTCGGCGGCCTCGCTGGACCTGTCGATGCCGGACGCGGAAGCCCCCCGGCTCCTGTGCGTGGAGGTGTACGGCCACCAGCCCCTCTCGTACCTGACGGAGACGGCCGCCGCGCTCCTCACCGAGGTGGCGACTTCCACGGTCTTCGTCCCGACCACCACCCGCACCCGCGAGCAGTACCGGCGCATCCACCTCCCCGGCCCCGCCCCCCGGTACGCGATCTGTTCCAACGGCGGGCACATCCTGGTCGACGGCGTCTCCGACCGTGACTGGCAGACGCGGGTGGAAGCCCGGATCGCCGCCGAGTGCGCCCCGCTCACCGAGATCCGCGCCCATCTCGCCACCACCGCCGACCCGGCCTGGCTCCTCAAGGAACGGGTCGCCGAGGACCTCTTCGCCTACCTCGTCGTCGAACGTTCCCTGCTGCCCGAGGAGTGGGTGAAGGAACTGGCCACCTGGGCCCGGCCGCGCGGCTGGACGGTCTCGCTGCAGGGCCGCAAGGTCTACGTGGTCCCGGCGCCGCTCACCAAGAGCGCCGCGATGCACGAGGTCGCCCGCCGCACCGGTGCCACCCGCACGCTCGCCGCCGGGGACTCCCTCCTCGACGCCGATCTGCTGCTGGCCGCCGACCTCGGCTGGCGCCCCGGCCACGGCGAACTGGCCGACGAGGGCTGGCGGGCTCCGCACGTGACGGCGCTGGAGGAGCGCGGCGGAGCGGCGGGGGAGGAGATCCTGCGGCGTTTCCTGGCGGCTTCCGCTGCGTGAGGGCGCGGGTTGCACGAGGGTGGGGTTGACGGAGGGAGCGGCGGACGGACGCCGGTCCCCCTCACTCCACACCACTCCACCGAGAGAAGCGCAGCCGGATGACCAAGGGCAACGACACCACGATCACGGACGAGCTGTACGCCTACATGCTGGCCCACAACCCGCCGCTGGACCCGGTCCAGCGGGAGCTGGTGGACACCACGTACGCACGGTTCCCCGATCACGCGGGCATGCAGTCGGCCGAGGAGCAGGCCCCGCTGCTCGCCTTCCTCGTCCGGCTGGTCGGCGCCCGGCACGTGGTGGAGGTCGGCACGTTCACCGGGTTCAGCGCCCTGGCGATGGCCCGGGCGCTGCCCGCCGGCGGCACGCTGATCACCTGCGACATCTCGGAGGAGTGGACGGCGTACGGCCGTGCGGCCTGGGAGAAGGCGGGCGTCGCCGACCGCGTCGACCTGCGCATCGCCCCGGCCCTGGACACCCTGAGCACGATGCCCGCCGAGCCGCACATCGACTTCGCCTACCTGGACGCGGACAAGGGCGGCTACATCGGGTACTGGGAGGAACTGGTGCCCCGGATGCGGCAGGGCGGGGTCATCGCCACGGACAACGTGCTCTTCCACGGCGGGGTCACGGACCCGGCGGCGACCGGTCCGACGGTGGCGATCAAGGAGTTCAACGACCACGTGAGCGCCGACGCCCGGATGGACAGCGTCCTGCTGACGGTCTCGGACGGTCTGACGCTGTCCCGCAAGAAGTAGCGCACCTCTCGCGGTGGTACTGCCGCCCGGCTCAGCCGCAGCACCCGCCTCCGCAGCAGCCCCCGCCCCCACCGCCGCCGGACGGCGCGGGAGCGGACCCGGCGGCGCCGCCCACGGCCACGGCGGACAGCAGCTTGACGGTGTCGTCGTGGTCGGCGGGGCAGGAGGCGGGGTCCGAGGACTGGGCCATGGGACGGCTGAGTTCGAACGTGTCTCCGCAGGTGCGGCAGCGGAATTCGTAACGAGGCATGGGCTCAGGCTAGAGCCATCGCGGCCCGGGGGCTACGCCCCCTGACAGCGGGAGGCCGCAGGCGCCGGCGGCCACCGCCCACCGCCCGGGCTCAGGCGCCGGCGCCGCGCTCCTCGCGGATGTCGGAGACGACCCGGGCGGCGGTCTGCCGCACGGCCTCGGTCTCGGTCAGGAAGTGCCAGTAGTCGGGGTGGCGCCCCTCCAGACCGGCGATGGCGCGTTCCAGCCGGGCCACGGAGTCGTCCAGGGGCCGGGCGTGCCGGGGATCGGGTGTGTGCCGGCCGGACATGGCGAGACGCTGGGCGTCCCGCACCGCGAACCGGGTCCGCTCGA
Organism: Streptomyces sp. SM11; assembly: GCF_002910905.1. Classification (GTDB taxonomy): domain Bacteria; phylum Actinomycetota; class Actinomycetes; order Streptomycetales; family Streptomycetaceae; genus Streptomyces. Next base: position 30,686 of record NZ_NEUE01000303.1, read on the forward strand.
TCTCCTGCTGCGGGTCCTTCGCCACGGCGTTCAACTGCCGCAACCGGTCCCCGGCGGCGGAGACCGCCTCGTCCGTCGCGTTGAGCAGGGCGCGGACCGTGCTCAGCCGGGACGTGGCGTCCGCCCAGCGCTGCTCGTCGCGCGCCTTCGCCGCCTCGGCGAGCTTGTCCTCGGCCTGCCGTACGTTCACGGCGGCCTGCTCCGGGACGGGCTGGAGGTCCTGCCAGCAGGCGGCCGAGAAACGCCGCCGCAACTCGCTGAGCACCGGCTCCACCGAGCCCGCCCGGGTGGTCAGGGCCTGAGCACGGGTCCGCAGCGATACGAGCCTGCGGTCGATCTCGGCGGCCCGCCCGGGCAGCCGCTCCGCCTCGGTGCGCAGGGCCTCCGCGTCGCGCAGCACCACATCGGCCCGCTGGAGGGTCTCCGCGACGCCGTGCTTCCCCGCGCCCTGGTTCAGCTTGGTCAGCTCCGGGGCGAGCGCGGCGAGCCGGGCGGCGAGCTCATCGGCCCGCAGCCCCGCGGCCCGTACGGAGTCGAGGGCGTTGCTCGCCCCCAGGAGCGCCTGCCGGGCCCGCTCGACGGCGGGGGCGAGCCGGGCCAGCTGCGTCTCCGCGCTGCCCAGCAGGGACCCGAGCCCCTGGGCGAAACGGTCCAGCTCGCCCTTGACCCGTACGAGGTCGTCCTTGGCCCGGGTCAGCTCGGTGCGGGCCCGGGAGGCTGCGGCGGGCTCCAGATCGTCCCGGTCCAGGTCATGGCTGTCGACAGCGGTGATGTAGGCGTGACTGACCTCGTCGATGCGCCGGCCGAGCGCGGCGAAGTCCTCGGAGGCCTTGCGGCCGCGCGAGGAGCTGTCCACGGCGCTGATGGTCTCGATGGAGATCCTGAGATCACGCTGGGCGCTGTCCAGGTCGTAGAAGGCCTCGGCGGCGGCGTCCTTCGCGGCCTGCGCCTCGGCCCGCTGGTTCTCCCCACGCCCGCCGAACCACCGTCGCGTACCACCACCGGCGAAGGCGGCGGGCAGCGCGGCGAGCACGAGGGGCACGGGCAGCAGCATCAGCGCCAGGAGATCCCGGCCACCGGAACCGCCCCGGCCACCGGCCACACCCCCACCACCGGAGTCACCCCGACCACCCGGGGCCCGCGACCTCCCGGAGGCGTGCCGCCCCGGCAGAACCTGACCACCCTGACCACTCTGGACGGCGGAACTTCCACCCGCTCCTGCCTCCGGCCGCGCGTGTGTCGCCGTCACATCCCTCTCCCGTGCCGATTCGCCCTGCCCGGTACATTCTCCCACCAGGTAAGGACGAACACACGGGTCGGTTAGTTCACGCTTCGCACGGTGACTTGCCCGTTGTCGCTGCGCGCCTTCACCACATGGGCACTGTCGTCGGCGCGCGGCACCCCGATCGAGACGTCCCCGTTGTCGGCGGAGGCGTTCACCGCGTACTTCTGCCCGCCCGGCGGCAGATCGATGGTGATGCCCCCGTTGTCGCTCGCGGTGTCCACGAGGTCGGGCACCGAACTGAAGCCCAGCCGGATCTCCCCGTTTTCGGCGCGGGCGATCACGGAGGAGCCGGATATCCGGTCCGCCCGGATTCTCCCGTTGTCGCTCTTCAGCTTCAGCGCGCCGCTCGCGTCCTGGACGTTGATCTCCCCGTTGTCGGACGAGAGGTCCAGCGCGCGGTCGAAGCCGGTGGCGCTGATCGTCCCGTTGTCCGACGAGGCCGTCACTTCGACCCCGCGCGGCACCTCCACCCGGTGCCGGGATTGGCAGTTGTTGACCAGCCCCTCGCACTTCACCCGGAGCGTGAGCGTGTCCCCCTCCATCTTCCAGACGGAGTCCGGCCCACTGCCGAGCATCACCCACCCGTCGACCTGCCGCTCCACCTCGACCTGCGCCACGTCGGCCGGCACGAGGTCCACGGTGCCGTTCTCCGCTCCGATGGTCAGCGTCTTCCCCGCCAACGCGAACGACTTGCGCTCGACGGGGGCGCCGTCGACGTCGGTACCCCCGCACCCGGTGAGCGCCAGGGTCAGCAACGCGACCCCACCCCCCAGGGCGAGGGCCCGCCCTGGGGCCCCGAGACGGGTGCGGGCCGGTGCGATCGTAACGATGTCCACGATGATTCGGTCCCCCAGTGCGTGCTGCCGGACAGCGCCACCGGACGTCGCTGCCGGTGCACTCGAACCGTATGCACCGTCGGCCCCCGGCGGGATCCGGACGGCTACCGTCTCGTGGTGGGGTTATCCCCCGGTTCCGGCCTCGCGCGTGTGCCCGGAACCACCCCCGGAGGCGGTGGCCCGGTCCCGCCCCGAACGGTTTATGAGCAGGGGCCCCGGTCCATGTACGCTGTTGCCTCATCCACGGGTGCGTAGCTCAGGGGTAGAGCGCTGCTCTTACAAAGCAGATGTCGGCGGTTCGAAACCGTCCGCGCCCACCAGCACAAAGACCCCCAGCCGATCATGGCTGGGGGTCTTTGACATCCACCTCTGACATCAACGGGCGCGGTCACCCACGGTCGGGACGCTGCCGCTTCAACATCCGGTCGAGGTGACTCACGGCCTCGCGCTGTGTGTCCTGCACGACGTGGGCGTAGATGTTCATCGTGACCGCGATCTGGCTGTGCCCGAGGATCTCCATCACGACACGGGGAGCGACCCCGGCGGCGGTGAGCAGGGTCGCGCAGCCGTGTCGTGCATCGTGCAGCCGGATCACCCGGAGCCCGGCGGTGTCGGCGACCCGGGTGAACGAGCGGTACAGGTTGCGCGGCTCGACCGGCCGGCCGGTGCGCGTGGTGAAGACGTAGCCGGTCTCCTCCCACTGATCACCGGCAGCCTCACGCAAGGCCGCTTGCCGCAGACGTTCCCAGCGGAGCGGAGCGACGCACAGAGCAGGCAGGGGCAGCGTCTGCTTCCTGCGGCGTCCCTTGGGATCGTCCTCGTACGCCTCACCGCGGACACGCTGCCGCTGCGTGCGGACCCGGATCTCCCGCTTGTCGAGGTCCACGTTCTCCCACCGAAGGCCCACGATCTCCCCACGGCGAAAGCCGAGCGCGATAGCGAGGACGAAGGCCGCGTAGAGCGGGTCCTTCCGAGCGGCGGTGAGGAAGGTCAAGGTCTCGTCGAGCGACCAGGGGGAGAGGTCCCGCGCTTCTGCCGAGGGCGGTTCCACGAGGGTCGCCACGTTGCGCATGACAAGTTCCTCCCGGCACGCAGCCGTCAGCGCCGTACGCAAGACGCGGTGGGACTCCTTGGCGGTCGCCGCGGTGGTCTGCTGCTCCAGCCGGACCAGGAAGCGCCGGACGTCAGCGACGCTCAACGATTCGAGGCGCTTCGAGCCGAGCATGGGCACGAGGTAGAGGCGGATGTGCGTCTCGTACTTCGCGTAGGTCGTGCGCTTGCGGCGCGGCTTGATGATGTTCTCCAGCCAGTAGGGCAGCCACTCGGCGAGCTTGGCCGACCGCGTGGGCACGGGTACACCCTGGTCCACCTTGGCGAGCAGGTCACGGCGCTTGGCGTCGCACTCGGCCCAGGTCTTGCCGTAGGCGAACTTGCGGGCCCGGGTGCCGTCCGGCTGGAGCACGTAGACCGCGGCTTGATAGCGGCCGTCCTTGCGCTTGGTGATGGTGCCCGCGCCGTTGGGGTTGCGCTTGCGCTGGGGAGGCATCAGGCGGCTTCCTCGATCTCGTTGACGATGAAGTCCCGTACGGCGTCGGCGGGGATGCGGCGGGACCGGCCGATGGTGATGGAGGTCAGTCGGCGGGAGCGGATCAGGTCGTAGACGGTGGAGCGTCCGAGCTTCAGCCGCGCCATGACCTCGGGCACGGTGAGGAGTTCAGCGGTGGCGGTGGTCACGATGCGGCTCCTTCCAGAGCGAGTTGGTCTTGCAGTTCGGCACGGTGTTCGCGGGCGGTTTCGCGGTTGTGTTGGATGTCGCGGTGGATGTTGGCGGCGAGCCAGGATTCGCCGGGGGTGTGGCCGTTCCCGGCGTAGGCCCAGTGCGCGAGCGTGAGCGTGGTGGCCTCGGGGTGGTCGTCGGGGTCGGGGAGGCCGAGGGCGGCGCGTTGTTCGGCGGCGCGGTAGTCGGCGCGGACCTGGCGGAGCGCGCCGAGGGTGGTGGAGTAGGCGCGGGACTTGGTGGAGAAGTGGCCGCGGAAGCCGAGCATGTGGGCCCAGTCGCGGAGCTTGCGGTCCGGGTAGGCGTGGTGCAGGTCCAGGCACGCTTCAATCAGCCGCCGCGGGTGCTCTGGCACGTCGAGGAGGACGAGGGCTTCCTTGTTGCCGACGCGGTGGTCGACGGTGCCGGTGGTCTCGGCGGCTTTGGTGGCGTATTTCGCGACGTAGGAGGCGACGGCTTGTTCGGTGAGGTCTTCGCCGTTGCCGAATGCGCCGATGGGCTGCACGTCGAGCTGAGTGCCCCACCGCAGCGTCCAGCCGTCCCTGATTCCGGCTTCCGGATTGGCCGGCACGATGACTTCGACGCGGGCGGCGGCGGCGCGGATCGCGTCGTCCAGGAGGTCGAGGGTGGCCCAGCCGGGGGGCGGGGTGTCGGGGCCTTCGGGTCCGTCGAAGCGGATCACGGCGTGGAAGTGGACGGCCCCGCGCTTCTGGTACTCCGCGACCTTGCCGAAGGACACCTTGGACTGTTCGCGGGCGGCTTTCTGGGTGAGTCCCGCTCGCTTGGCGATTTCGCGGCGGAGGTAGATCGTGAAGTAGCGCCAGAGGTCGGAGGCGTGGTTGTTCCACAGCACCGCCCCGGCGTAGTCGTAGGTGTCCGGGTCGAGCGGTGTGCCCAGCTCCGGGGCGTCCTCGGTGTGGCGGGTGCCGCAGCGGCAGGTGTGGTTGCCGGGCCGGTTGTGGACTGGGCCGAACGACGGGGCTGTCAGCGTGGCGAAGACCCGGGGGTGGTCGCGGATGGTGGTGGGGGTGCCTTTGTCGGGGTCGCCGGTGAGTCCGGCGCGGATGAGGTGGTAGGTGTCGCCTGCGTAGGTCCAGGCGCAGGCGGGGCAGCGGGAGGCGCGGCGGTTGCCGCAGGCGATCCGTAACCGGCCCCCGGGCTCGGTGTCCGTGGAGTAGTGGTGGAGCAGGGTGCCGGTGGCCCGGTCGATGGTTTTGGTGGCGCCGGTGAGGTGGATGGGCTGGGAGCAGCCTCCGGTGCGGCGGAGTTGTTCGGTGAGGCGGTCGAAGCCGGGAGACCCGACCACCCGGAGCAGATCGCCCAGGGTGGCCGGGTCCAGGCCCGCCGCAGTCGCAGCGGTGGTCATAGCGCTCAGGCCCCGATCCGGGTGTGGGCGCGAGCGGTGGTGGTGTGGCCGGTGCCCCGGCAGGCGGGGCAGTGGGCGGTGATGGTCTGGCGCTCCCCGTCGGGGGTGTGGGTTCCGGTGGTGATGGTGACGGTGGGGAAGCCGTCGCAGTGGCCGCAGATCGGCCGGGGGCGGATGTGCTGGGGCATGATGAGTCTTCCCTTTCGGGTCCGTTGGATCTGGAAGTGGTGGGCGCCCGGGGCGGCGGAAGTTTGGCGACCGAGGCCGCCCCGGGCGCCGGTTAGCGGTTGTTCGGGCGGTTGAGCAGCGAGCGCAGGACCACGGCGCACACGGCGACCGAGGCGGCGGTGATCGCGACCGCCAGGAGCATCGAGACCAGGACCGTGCCGACGACGAGGACCATGGCGGTCCCGCCAGCGGCGGCGACGAGCAGCGAGCCCGGGGTGAGGTGAACGGCCGGCCGAGCGGGCGGAGCAGCCGGAACCGGGGCCGGGGCGGTCGGGGTGTGGTGGCAGGTGCAGGCCGGAGGATGCACGAGACCGGTGAGCGGCGGGACCAAGGACGTTCCGGGGGTGGGTGCGGTGTCCGGGGGCGGAATCTTCGGGGTGAACACGGTTGGGCCTCCTGTCAGGGGTTGCAGCGGTGGGTGCGGGCGGCGAGTTCGGCGGCGGCGCGGCCGTGGTAGTCGGCGGAGAAGTCGCAGCCGGGGGCGGTGCAGGCGGCGACGTGCTTGGTGCGGCCCCGGCCGTCGTAGTGGGTGCCGACCTGAACGGGGCCGATGCGGAGCACGTTGGTGAAGCGGTTCGGACGCGGCATGACATGAACCTCCCTGTGGATTAGGCGAGTTGGGCGGTGATGGCGTCGGCGAGGAGTGCGGGGACGCCGAGGCGGGCGCGCAGGGTGGCCGAGTCGATCCGGGCCCCGGTCGTGGCCTGGTGGGTGTCGGCCAACTTCCGGGCGTGGTCGAGCAGAGCCGGAGGAACCGTCACCGCCGGGGCCGGGGCCGAGGGCGGGACGCGCTCACCGGATGAGGCCGCAGGGAGTTCCGGGGCTGGTTCGGGAGCCCGCTCCACCGTCACGTCCGCAGCCGGTTCGGGAGCCGGAGCAACCGGGGGTGCAGGCACCGGAGCGGGCTTGGGATCGGCTTCAGGCGCGGCGGTGGGGGCGTGGACGAGGAGGGTGCCGCCGAGGAAGGCGAGGGCGGGCCAGCCAGCAACGAGGATGCGCAGCCAGGCCGGAACGTCGTTGAGGTCGAGGAGTCCTGCGGTGGCGACGTTCGCGCCGAGCGAGGCGGCGAGGGCGATGATGAACCAGGCCCAGGCGGCGCGATTGTCGGCGGTGGTGCGCATACGCCGCCAGGCCGCGACAAGGAGCAGATCGACGCTGATCGGGTAGGCCCAGGCTTTCCAGCCGTCCTGACCGGCCGCTTCGGCCAGGTCATGCAGGTGCGCGAAGGACAGGGCACCGGCGATGACGGCCTGGACGAGCACGGCGTCGATGCGGATGCGGGGCACGGGAATCACCTTCCTTCGAGATGGACCCGCACCAGGCCGGGCTTGAGGAGCGACGGGCTCGGAGTGGGGGCGGCGGAAACGGCCGGCCGGAAGGGTGCCAGAGCGGCAAGGTGCGGGGTGAGGTGCGCGTACTCGTGGCAGACGGCCACGGCTTGGGCGGGGGTCATGGCGGGGGTGCGGATGCGGGACCAGCCGCCGGAGGAGTCCCCGGCCACCGCGACGCCTGGACGGTCCGGCGGGATGGTGGTGGCGGCGAAGACCGCTTCGGGGGCGATGTCTCCGAGGGCCATTTCGGCGGTCTGCTTGTCGTTGACCCGGTGCACCACACGCCCGGTGAGCTGAGCCCGCAGGGCGGTTGCACCCTTGCCGAGGTCGGAGCCGAAGCGCTGCCCACAGACCTCCAGGAAGATCCCGACCGCGCGGGCCATCTGCGCGAGCCGGATCATCCGCATCACCATCCGGTCCCG
>NZ_NEUE01000304.1:0-27241 GCF_002910905.1 Streptomyces sp. SM11
CGACTGACAGTGATGATGTTCGTGGTGACGCCGCCGGTGGGTCTGACCCTCCGACTGACTGACGTCTCGACTGTCCTGTCTGGGATTTGTCGGCCCGCCCGGCGTCACCACGCACGCGGCCGGACGGGCGCTTGTGACTTCATAGGAGTCAGCCGTTCACCTGCGGATGACGCCTCGCGGGCGTGAAAATCGGTACGGGGGCTGTCCGCCGACGCCGATCGATGTTTGGGCTGTGAGCCCGCATAGGAGTCTGGTGAGGGAGTCGTCCGAGGGGCCGCACACTGTCGCCTTGAGCACGCCGATCAGCTTCTCCGTTCCCCTCAGGCTCTCCGGGCAGCCCCCGCCCGCGCGAGTACGACAGGGAGTGTGTGATGGAGGAGTTGAGAGAGGATCACGACGACGGAACGGTGGGCAGGGTCGCGGCGATCGACATCGCCAAAGCATCGGGGATGGTCTGCCTGCGCGTCCCGCACGACACCATCGAGGGCCGGCGCGTCCAGCAGGTCTGGAACGTCGCCTCGACCACCAATGCGATCCTGGAACTCGGAGACCGGCTCGTCTGCCAGGGCGTCGAGCGCGTGGTGATGGAGGCGACAGGCAACTACTGGCGCTCCTTCTTCTACCTGCTGGAAGCCCGCGGCCTTCAGTGCTGGCTGGTCAACGCCCGTGACGTGAAGAACGTCCCCGGCCGGCCCAAGACCGACAGGCTGGACGCGGTCTGGCTGGCGAAGCTCGCTGAACGCGGCATGGTCCGGGCCTCGTTCGTCCCGCCCGAACCCGTCCGGCAGCTGCGGGACTTCACCCGCACCCGCACCGTGTTCGTCCAGGAACGCACCCGGCACAAGCACCGAGTGGACAAGGCCCTGCAGGACGCGCAGATCAAGCTGTCCGGGGCCGTCTCGGATCTGTTCGGCCTGTCGGGGCGGGCCATGATGGACGCCATGGTCGCCGGTGAACGCAACCCGCGTGCCCTCGCCGAGCTTGCCCAGGGCAGCCTGGTCAAGAAGAAGGCGCTGCTGGTGGAAGCCCTGACCGGCCAGTTCGAGGACCACCACGCTCGGCTGCTCGGGGTGCTGCTGGCCACGGTCGATCATCTGACCACACAGGTCCACGAACTCGACCGGCTCATAGCCCGGACGCTGGAGGAGATCACCACACCGCACGACGGCACGGGCGCCGATGACGAGCCTGCCGCCCCGGTGAGTGCGCGAGTCCTGGTCGAACGTCTCGATGCCGTTCCCGGTATCGGGCCGACCACCGCGCAGACCATTGTCGCCGAGATCGGCGCGGACATGAGCCGCTTCCCCACCCCCGAGCACCTGGCCTCATGGGCGAAGCTGTGCCCCAGAACCATCCAATCCGGCGCGAAACACACCACAGGCCCGGCCGGACAGGGTAATCCCTGGCTCAAGGGCGCGCTCGGCGAGGCCGCCAACGCCGCCGCCCGCACCGACACCTTCCTCGGCGCCCGCTACCGCAGGATCGTCAAACGCCGCGGACACGCCAAAGCCCTCGTCGCCGTCGCCCGCTCGATACTCATCATCGCCTGGCACCTGATCAACGACCCGGACGCCTCCTGTCAGGAGCTTGGTGCCGACTGGCACCGGCGCCATCTCGACTCCGCCCGCAAGACCCGCGACCTCGTCCGCCAGCTCCAAGCCCTCGGCCACCAAGTCGCCCTCACTCCGACAGCAGCCTGACCGTCCGGTCACCGTCATCCGGTCCGCAGGCGGCCCGGATGCTGCCGCCTGCCCTCCCGAAGGTCGATTTTCCGTTCAGCATCCGCGGCCGTCCGCCGATCGACCCGCCCCCGGCCGCCGGATCGTCCCCGGCGGCCGGAGGCGATACGCGCTCTATAGGTAACTTGCCTTGGTTTGCCAATTTTTGGCGTGATTGATGGGCTTATTAAGCGACAGTATGGACACAGTCGTGTGGCAGCTGTATGTACGTTTGACCCCCAGCTCACCTGCGCTTGACCCTTTGCTTATCCGTGGCTTACTTTCCGGCTTGCTTGGCTGAAATTCGGCGGCCCTTGAACAAGGGCCCGGGGAGGGAATCACCATGGACTGGTACCTGGCAGTACTCAAGAACTACGCAGGCTTCAGCGGACGCGCGCGCCGCAAGGAGTACTGGATGTTCGCGCTCATCAGCTTCGTCATCAGCCTGGTGCTTTCGATCATCGGTGGCCTGATCGGCACGGACTTCCTGTCCTACATCTACACCGTCGCGATTCTCGTTCCGGCGCTCGCGGTCGGCGTGCGCCGCCTGCACGACACCGGCCGCTCGGGCTGGTGGCTGCTGATCGCGCTCGTCCCCCTGGTCGGCGCCATCGTCCTGATCGTCTTCCTCGCCTCGGAGGGCAAGCCGGAGACGAACCAGTACGGTGTCAACCCGAAGCTGGCTCCGCAGGGCATCTGATCCACCGCTCCGGTCCTTCCGGAGCGTCCCCCGGGCCGGGCGCGGCACTTGCCGCCCCGGCCCGCGGTGTGTCCGGCGCCTGGACCCGTGGCTGAAACCGGAGGCCGAGGCCCGTGCCGGTCTCAGTCCGGGCGGTGTTCGGGGCCGCCGAAGTCCGGGCCGGTGAAATCGGGGCTGGTGAAGGTCGGCCTGGGGCCGGCCGCCGGGCCGTCGTCCGGGCCGGAGAAGTCCGGCCTGCTGTAGCCCATCTTCGGGATGCGATTGGGCGAACGGTGCGGGGTCCGCGCGGCGGGTCCCGCGGTGGGGTCGGCCAGGGCGTCCCGGAGGAACGGGAGGATGCCGCGCTCCAGCAGGGCGTGGCGCCAGGCCTCCCTGGCCCGCGCGACCTCCTCCGGGAGCTCCTGCTCCTCGTTCTCGGCGGCCAGGGACGTCGTGCCATTGCGGAGCGCGGTGACGAGCAGCCCGACGGCCGCGACCAGGATCGCGGCGGCGGCGACCGCGGCGAAGAACCACCCGGCCGAGACCATCGAGTCGCCGAAGGCCACCGATGGGCTGACCGCCTTCAGCAGGTAGCCGACGAGCAGGAAGATGACGGCCGCGGTGCCGGCGAGCAGCGGGGTCAGGACCGTGATGACCGCGCCTATGCCGGCCCCTGATCCGGCCGCCGTGCTCTGCGGCCCGTCGACGGCCGGGATTCCGTCGGCTCCTTCGGTGGCCGCCGCCCGGCGCAGCTCGCCCCGGGCCTTGACGTAGTGCTCGTACTCGGTGGCCGCGGCGGCGGTGATCAGCGCCGTGGCGCTGAGCGCCATGGTGCGCAGTTGTTCGGTGTTGAGCCGGTCCCCGACGCCCTCCAGGTCCGGGCGTTCGTGAGCGTGGCGCAGTGCGTCGCCCAGGATCCGCTCGTACTCGGGTCCGTCCTCGGCCAGCAGGTGCGGAGCGCTTGTCATCTGCATCCCCCGATGCTCCGTCGGTGCCCGGCTGCCCGCGTGGACCGGGCGATCGGGCGGAAACGGAGGAGAGCCTGCCACTGATACGCCGATGGTAGAGCGCTCACGGCACGGGGTGACAGGGTGTTTCCAGAATTGGGCCCGGTGACGGGCCCAATGATCGGTGAGGTCGGCGCAGGCGGAACCTGGAGCGCCTTCCCCGTCGACGGTCAGTCATGCAGCGGGAGTTGGACCACCAGCAGCTTTCCGGCCATGGTCACTCCGCCGTCCATGGCGATGGCGAGGCCGTCCGCGTACACGTGCGGGCCGTTGACCACGGGCCCCGAGCTGTCCTCGCCCTCCTCAGTGCCGACCTCGCCCAGGAGATACGGAATGGGGCTGTGACCATGGACGACGCGCTGTCCGCCGTACGTCGCCATCAGCTCGCGCACCGCGTTGGCGCCGCCCTCGTCTCGGAAGGCGAACCGCTTGGTGAGCTTGCGGAAGAGGTCCCAGCACTCGTCGGCGTCGTTACGCGTGAGAATGGCTGTGATCGTGTCGTTGACGTCCTCGATGGTGGACCCGTAGTCGAGGTAGGCCGTCGTGTCGGAGTGCATCAGCAGATGCCCGTCCTCCTCGACGACCGCGTCGAGCCGGGACATCCACTGGAGGTGGACGTCCTGAAGCCGCTCCATGTCGGTCTTCTGGCCGCCGTTGAGCAGCCAGGCGGCCTGGAAGGTGGCGGTGCCGGCCCCGGAGTTGACGGGAGTGTCGGCGAACCGCTTGGCGCCGAGCAGCAGCAGCTCGTGGTTGCCCATCAGGGCCTTGCAGTAGCCGCCGGCCGCCGCCGCCTCGGCGGAGAGCCGCATGACGAGGTCGATGACCCCGATGCCGTCAGGGCCGCGGTCGGTGAAGTCGCCGAGGAACCACAGCCGGGCGTTGCCCGCGGCCCAGTTCCCGTCGGCGTCGATGAGGCCCTGCTCGCCGAGGGCGGCCAGCAGCTCGCTCAGATAGCCGTGGACGTCGCCGACGACGAAGAGCGGGCCGAGCCCGTCCTCGGAGGCGGGGGCCGGCTCGGGAACGGTCTGCACCTGGACCGTGTCGCCGCGACGGATGACCGGGAGGTCCCGCTCGGTCGGTGTGTAGCCCTCCGGCTGCTCGTCGCCCACGGCGGCGTTGCCGGGATGCGGCAGTCCGGGCGGCGCGGGAGCTGGCGGCACGGAGGCACCCGGCGCCGGAGGGTTCGGTCCCGGCGTACGAGGCGGGACCGAGGAAGGAGGTGCCACCTGTGCCTGCGGTGGCACGGCTGTCTGCGCATATGGCGGAACCCGGAAGTCACGCAACGTCGCCGTCCGCACCACGGGTTCCTGACCGGCCCCCTGAGTCATCGACCCCTCCACCACCGTCGCGCCGCCGTACACCTGACGGGCCCTGCCTGGTAGAGGTGGTCCGCGGTGTCGTGCGCCCATCATAGGAATGCGGATCGATCTGTGTGACGCACCAGGGGTGGTGAATCCGGGCGCACGCACGGTTCACCGGCCGATTGGTCCGAAAAGAGTCGATCAATCCCCGCTGGGAGAACGCGGCGCGCTGACCGTGGTGCGCGGTGGACGGCGTTGCGAGGAGGTCCGGACGATGAGCTCCGTCGGTATGACCTGTTCCACGGGCCTGTCGTGTTCGACCCCTTCGATGGCGTCGATGAGGAGCTGGACGACGGCCGTGCCGATGCGGCGGGGCTTCAGCGAGAGCGTCGTGATGGGCGGCTCGGTGGCCGCGTACACGGTGGACTCGCTGCAGCAGACCAGCAGCAGGTCCTCGGGGACCCGCAGCCCGTAGCGGCGGGCCGCGGCGAGGAGATCGGTCCCATTGGGGTCGAAGAGCCCGTAGACCGCGTCGGGGCGGTCCGGGCGGGCGAGCAGCCGGTCGGCGGCGACCGCCCCCGCGCAGGGGTCGTGGGCCGGGTAGGACTCGTAGACGGGATCCTGGCCGACCCGCTCGCACCAGTGGAGGTAGGCGGTGGTGGACAGTCGGGTGTACGTGTCGGTGGTGTTGCCGGTCAGCAGGCCGATACGGCGGGCTCCGGCGGCGGCGAGATGGTCGAGGAGGTCGAGCACGGCGGCCCGGTGGTCGTTGTCGACCCAGGCGGTGACGGGGAGCGTCCCGGCCGGGCGGCCGTCCGAGACGACGGGCAGTCCCTGGCGGACGAGTTCGGTGACGACCGGGTCCTGGTCGGAGGGGTCGATGACGACGGTTCCGTCGAGCGCGACGTTCGACCAGACGTCGTGCCGGGAGGTGGCGGGGAGGATGACGAGGGCGTAGCCGCGGGCGAGCGCCGCGGAGGTCGCGGCTCTCGCCATCTCCGCGAAGTACGCGAATTCGGTGAAGGTGAAAGGTTCATTCCCGTACGTGGTCACGGTCAGGCCGATCAGGCCGGACTTGCCCGTACGGAGGGTTCGGGCCGCGGCGGACGGGCGGTAGCCCAGGCGCTCGGCGACCTCGCGGACATGGCTGCGGGTGGCGTCCGGGAGCCTGCCCTTGCCGTTGAGCGCGTCGGAGACAGTCGTGATCGAGACTCCGGCCGCGGCGGCCACATCACGGATCCCCGCCCGTCCTGGCCGGCCGCTGCGCCGGGGTGTCTCCGTCCGGCTCACCTGGTGCTTCCCTGCTGCTGTCATGGCGAGCCGATAGTAGGGCTCCGGAGGGGGGTCGGTCCGGTCGCATATGCGTACGTTGACAGGCACGTTTCTGCAAGGTCACCACCCATCAGATTCCTTCCTATGCAAGGGGGTTATGGGGAATCGCATACATGCTTCAGGCGCTGAAGGCAGGCAGCCTGCTGAATGTGCGATGTCTCGAAGAGGTCTCAACTCACCACTTCGAGGGATGCGCGCCACGGCGCGAGCCACCGGCGCGCGCCGGAACGGGAAGCACTCCCCCCGGGCGGATCCCTCGGACCGGCCCCGTGCGAGGTCCCATTCCCGGGCACTGCGGTCGATTTCCGCCTCGGGCCATTCGCAGCGGGGCCCAATCCTCATAAGGTGTGCAGTATTGCTGTGAACGGACGGTCGAGGAGGACCTGCGGTGAACGAGACGAGCCCCAAGCTGCGCGCCGAGCTGGACGGCGTTCCCGCCTATGTGCCGGGCAAGCCGGCGGCGGCCGGCGGACCGGTCGCGTACAAGCTGTCCTCCAACGAGAATCCCTATCCGCCGCTGCCGGGTGTCCTGGAGTCGGCGCTCGCCGCCGCGGGGAACTTCAACCGCTACCCGGACATGGCGTGCACCGGCCTGATGAACGAGCTGGCCGACCGTTTCGGTGTGCCGCTCTCGCATCTCGCCACGGGAACCGGGTCGGTGGGCGTGGCCCAGCAGCTGCTCCAGGCCACCTCCGGACCCGGCGACGAGGTCATCTACGCCTGGCGGTCCTTCGAGGCCTACCCGATCATCACCCAGGTCAGCGGCGCGACCTCGGTGAAGGTCCCGCTGACCGACGGCGACATGCACGACCTCGACGCGATGGCGGACGCGATCACCGACCGGACCCGGCTGATCTTCGTCTGCAACCCCAACAACCCCACCGGCACGGTGGTCCGCCGGGCCGAGCTGGAACGGTTCCTCGACCGGGTGCCGGGTGATGTGCTGGTGGTGCTCGACGAGGCGTACAAGGAGTTCATCCGCGACGCCGACGTGCCGGACGGCATCGAGATCTACCGGGACCGGCCCAATGTGGCGGTGCTGCGGACCTTCTCCAAGGCGTACGGTCTGGCCGGGCTGCGGGTCGGTTTCGCGGTGGCCCACGAGCCGGTGGCCGCCGCGCTGCGCAAGACCGCCGTCCCCTTCGGTGTGAGCCAGCTCGCCCAGGACGCGGCGGTGGCCTCGCTCCGCGCCGAGGACGAACTGCTGGGCCGGGTCGGCTCGCTGGTCGCCGAGCGCACCCGGGTGAGCGCGGAGCTGGTGCGCCAGGGGTGGACGGTGCCGGAGTCGCACGCGAACTTCGTCTGGCTGCGGCTCGGGGAGCGGACCGTCGACTTCGCGCGGGCCTGTGAGCGGGCCGGTGTGGTCGTGCGGCCGTTCGCGGGTGAGGGCGTGCGGGTCTCGATCGGCGAGGACGAGGGCAACGACCTGTTCCTGAAGGCGGCGGAGGCTTTCCGCGCGGAGCTGTAGCCGCCGGGCGCGCGCGACGGTTCTCGCGCGCTGCGGGTATCTGTACGGCCGGGTGGCCCCGGACCTCGAACGCCGAGGTCCGGGGCCACTTCGCGTGGGTGTGGGGCTCTTCGCGCGGGGCGGTGGCCGAAAAGGGGTACCCCCGGCGAAGGCTCCGAAAGTGTGTGCGCCATAATTGCTTGTGAATGTGAACGCGTTCACAAGCATGCCCTGCTTCCTCCCGTAATCAGGGGAATCAAAGGGGCATAGTGCCGGTGTGACCACGGCGATGTAAGGAGACTGACGACGTGGACCTAGCTCTGGCGCCGGAGACCCTGGCGCGATGGCAGTTCGGCATTACCACCGTCTACCACTTCCTCTTCGTCCCCCTGACGATCTCGCTCGCCGCGCTC
This sequence comes from Streptomyces sp. SM11, assembly GCF_002910905.1. Lineage (GTDB taxonomy): Bacteria > Actinomycetota > Actinomycetes > Streptomycetales > Streptomycetaceae > Streptomyces. Next base: position 7,898 of record NZ_NEUE01000304.1, read on the forward strand.
ACCGCCGGTCTGCAGACCGCCTGGGTACGGACGGAGAACGAGAAGTACCTCAGAGCGACCAAGTTCTGGGGCAAGCTGTTCCTGATCAACATCGCCATGGGCGTCGTCACGGGCATCGTCCAGGAGTTCCAGTTCGGCATGAACTGGTCCGACTACTCGCGCTTCGTCGGCGACATCTTCGGCGCTCCGCTCGCCTTCGAGGCGCTGATCGCCTTCTTCTTCGAGTCCACCTTCATCGGGCTGTGGATCTTCGGCTGGGACAAGCTCCCGAAGAAGATCCACCTCGCCTGCATGTGGATGGTCTCGATCGGCACGGTCCTCTCCGCCTACTTCATCCTGGCGGCCAACTCCTGGATGCAGCACCCGGTCGGCTACCGGATCAACGAGGAGCGCGGCCGCGCCGAGTTGACCGACTTCTGGCGGGTGCTCACCCAGGACACCGCGGTCACCCAGTTCTTCCACACCATCACGGCGGCGTTCCTGGTCGGCGGGGCCTTCATGGTCGGCATCGCCGCGTTCCACCTGGCGCGCAAGAAGCACATCCCGGTGATGCGGACCTCGCTGCGGCTGGGCCTGATCACCGTCGTGGTCGCCGGACTGCTCACCGCCGTCAGCGGCGACAGCCTCGCCAAGGTCATGTTCCGGCAGCAGCCGATGAAGATGGCCGCCGCCGAGGCCCTGTGGGACGGCCAGGAGCGGGCGCCGTTCTCGATCTTCGCGTACGGGGACGTCAGCAAGGGCCACAACTCCGTGGAGATCTCGCTCCCCGGAATACTGTCCTTCCTCGCCAACAACGACCCGAACTCCTATGTCCCCGGCATCAACGACATCAACGAGGAGTCGCAGGAGAAGTACGGGCCCGGCGACTACCGTCCCAACATCCCGGTCGCGTTCTGGAGCTTCCGGTGGATGATCGGCTTCGGGATGGCCTCCTTCGGCCTCGGCCTCCTGGGACTCTGGCTGACCCGGAAGCGGTTCCTGCTGCCACCGGCGCTGCGGACCGGTGAGGACGAGGTGCCGCATCTGGTCCTGTTCCGGAACAAGGCGCTGAGCCCGAGGCTCACCAAGCTCTACTGGGTCGTCGCGCTCTGGACGCTGCTCTTCCCGCTGATCGCCAACTCCTGGGGCTGGATCTTCACGGAGATGGGCCGCCAGCCGTGGGTCGTCTACGGGGTGCTCCAGACCCGTGCGGGGGTCTCCCCCGGCGTCTCGCAGGGCGAGGTCATCACCTCGATGATCGTCTTCACCCTGCTCTACGCGGTGCTCGCCGTGATCGAGGTGAAGCTGCTCGTGAAGTACATCAAGGCCGGGCCCCCGGAACTCAACGAGGACGACCTCAACCCGCCCACCAGGATCGGCGGCCACGACGACGAAGACGCCGACCGGCCGATGGCCTTCTCGTACTGAGCACAGGAGCTGAGAGATGGAACTCCACGACGTCTGGTTCGTGCTCATCGCCGTCCTCTGGACCGGCTACTTCTTCCTGGAGGGATTCGACTTCGGCATCGGGGTCCTCACCAAGCTGCTGGCCCGCGACCGCAAGGAGCGCCGGGTTCTGATCAACACGATCGGGCCCGTCTGGGACGGCAACGAGGTCTGGCTGCTCTCCGCGGGCGGCGCGACCTTCGCAGCCTTCCCCGAGTGGTATGCCACCCTGTTCTCCGGCTTCTATCTGCCGCTGCTGATCATCCTGTTCTGCCTGATCGTGCGCGGCGTCGCCTTCGAGTACCGCGCCAAGCGGTCCGAGGAGCGGTGGCAGACGAACTGGGAGACCGCGATCTTCTGGACCTCGCTGATTCCCGCGGTGCTGTGGGGCGTGGCGTTCGGGAACATCGTGCGGGGCGTGAAGATCGACGCCGACATGGAGTACGTCGGCAACTTCCTCGATCTCCTCAACCCGTACGCGATCCTCGGCGGCCTCGTCACGCTCACCCTCTTCACCTTCCACGGGGCGGTGTTCGCCGGCCTCAAGACGGCGGGCGACATCCGGGTCCGGGCCCGGGTGCTGGCGCTGAAGCTGAGTCCGGTCACCGCGGTGCCGGTGCTGGGCTTCCTGCTCTGGACCCAGGCCGACAACGGGGACGGCTGGAGCCTGGGCGCCATGATCGTGGCGGTGGTGGCGCTCCTGGCCGCGATCGGGGCCATCGCCAAGGGCCGCGAGGGCTGGTCGTTCGCGTTCTCGGGCGTGACGATCGTGGCGGCGGTCGCGATGCTCTTCCTGACGCTCTTTCCGAACGTCATGCCGTCCTCGCTGAACGACGCCTGGAACCTCACGGTCACCAACGCCTCGTCCAGCCCGTACACGCTCAAGATCATGACCTGGTGCGCGGGCATCGCCACGCCCGTCGTGCTGCTCTACCAGAGCTGGACCTACTGGGTCTTCCGCAAGCGCATCGGCACCCAGCACATCGCCGACGCGCACTGAGTCCGGCGGACCGCACCGGCCCCGCGTCTTCCGCAGGGCCGGAGCGGCCGCCGATCCCGCAGAGCTCACCGACCCCGCCGGGGGGATGTTTCACGTGAAACCGATCGATCCGCGTCTGCTCCACCACGCACGGGCCACCCGCCTCTTCCTGGCGGCCGTGGTCGCTCTCGGCCTGGTCGGCGCCCTGCTGGTGATCGCCCAGGCGATGCTCATCGCCGAGATCGTGGTGGGCGGCTTCGAGGGCGGACTCACGGTCACCGCACTGCGCACCCCTCTGCTGTTGCTCGCCGCGGTCGCGCTCGGCCGGGCCCTGATCGCCTGGCTCACCGAACTGGCGGCCCATCGTGCCAGCGCGGCGGTCAAGTCCGAGCTGCGCGGCCGACTCCTGGAGCGGGCCGCGCAGCTCGGACCCGACTGGCTGAGCGGGCAGCGCACCGGTTCGCTCGTCGCTCTGGCGACCCGGGGGATCGACGCGCTCGACGACTACTTCGCCCGCTATCTCCCGCAGCTCGGCCTGGCGGTCGTCGTGCCCGTGGCAGTCCTCGCCCGGATCGTCACCGAGGACTGGGTATCGGCGGCGATCATCGTCGTCACACTGCCGCTCATCCCGCTCTTCATGATCCTGATCGGCTGGGCCACCCAGTCCCGGATGGACCGTCAGTGGCAGCTGTTGTCCCGGCTCTCCGGGCACTTCCTGGACGTCGTCGCCGGGCTGCCGACCCTGAAGGTCTTCGGTCGGGCCAAGGCCCAGGCCGAATCGATCCGCACGATCACCTCCGACTACCGCCGGGCCACCCTGCGCACCCTGCGGATCGCCTTCCTGTCCTCGTTCGCCCTGGAGCTGCTGGCGACCCTGTCGGTGGCCCTCGTCGCCGTCACGATCGGCATGCGGCTCGTCCACGGCGAACTCGACCTCTACACCGGTCTGGTGGTGCTGATCCTGGCCCCGGAGGCGTATCTGCCGATCCGCCAGGTCGGGGCGCAGTACCACGCGGCGGCCGAGGGACTCTCGGCCGCCGAGGAGATTTTCGCGGTCCTGGAGACCGAACCGCGGACCCCGGGCACACGGGACGTCCCGGACGGGCTGCGGCTGGAGCTGGAGGCCGTGACCGTACGCCACGAGGGCCGCGCCGAACCGTCGTTGGACGCCGCGTCGCTGACCGTGGAGCCGGGAGAGACCGTCGCCCTGGTCGGCCCGAGCGGGGTCGGCAAGTCCACCCTGCTGAACGTGGTCCTCGGCTTCGCCCGGCCCGACGAGGGGTGCGCGCGGGTCGGGGGCCAGGACCTCGCGGATCTGGACCCGGACCGTTGGCGGAGCCGTATCGCCTGGGTCCCCCAGCGACCCCACCTCTTCGCGGGCACGATCGCCGAGAACGTCCGCCTCGCCCGGCCCGACGCCGACGACCGGGCGATCGTCGCGGCACTGCGGGACGCGGGCGCGTACGACTTCGTCGCGGCGCTGCCCGACGGGACGCGGACGGTACTCGGCGAGGACGGCGCCGGGCTCTCCGCGGGCCAGCGCCAGCGCCTCGCCCTCGCCCGGGCGTTCCTCGCCGACCGGCCGCTCCTGCTGCTGGACGAGCCGACCGCGAGCCTGGACGGCGAGAGCGAGGCGGGCATCGTCGACGCCGTACGGAGGCTGGCCGCCGGGCGGACCGTGCTGCTGGTCGTCCACCGCCCGGCGCTGCTGGCGGTCGCCGACCGCGTGGTGACGCTGGAGCCGCGTACCGGCGTTTCCACGGGGCCCGCGGTGGCGACCCAAGGCCCGGGTGCCACCGGTCCGGCCGTCCCGCAGCCGCTCGCCGGGGGCGAACTCCTGGACGTCCGCCGGGCGGAGGAACCGCGGGCGTCCGACGACGGGCCGGGGGAGGCCGGGTCCCGCTCCGGAAGGGTGCTCGCCCGGGTCCGTGAGTCCGCCGGGGCGCAGCGCGGCCGGCTGACCCTGGCCCTGTTGCTGGGCAGCCTGGCCGTCGGCTCGGCCGTGGGGCTCATGGCGGTCTCCGGCTGGCTGATCTCCCGTGCCTCCGAAGAGCCGCCGGTCATGTACTTGATGATGGCGGTCACCGCGACCCGCGCCTTCGGCATCGGCCGGGCGGTCTTCCGCTACGCCGAGCGGCTCGTCTCCCACGACGCCGTCCTGAAGCTCCTCGCCGACCTGCGCGTCTCCGTCTACCGGGGCCTCGAACGCGTCGCCCCCGGGGGCCTGCGCACCACGCGGCGCGGGGACCTGCTGTCCCGGCTCGTCGCCGATGTGGACGCGCTCCAGGACTACTGGCTGCGCTGGCTGCTGCCCGCCGGTACCGCCGTCGTGGTGGGGGCCGCGGCCGCCGGGTTCACCGGCTGGCTGCTCCCGGAGGCGGGCGTGATCCTGGCGGTCGGGCTGCTGGTCGCCGGGGTCGGCGTCCCGCTCGTCAGCGGGGCCTGCGCCCGCCGTACGGAGCGGCAGCTCGCGCCCGCCCGAGCCGCCCTGGCCACCCGGGTCACCGACCTGCTCGGCGGTACCGCCGAACTGACCGTCGCGGGAGCGCTGCCCGCCCGGCAGGCGCGGTTGCGCGCGGCCGACACGCTGCTGACCCGGATCGCCTCCCGCGCGGCCGCCGCGACGGCACTGGGCGGCGGTCTGTCCGCCCTGGTCTGCGGGCTCACCGTGGTGGCCGCCGCGATCGTCGCCGTCCCCGCGGTGCACGACGGCCGGCTGTCCGGCGTCGCGCTCGCCGTGGTGGTGCTGACTCCGCTCGCCGCCTTCGAGGCCGTCACCGGGCTCCCGCTCGCCGTGCAGTACCGCCGGCGCGTCGCCCGGAGCGCGGAGCGGGTGTTCGAGGTGCTGGACGCCCCCGTGCCCGTACAGGAGCCCCTGGCCCCCGCCGAGGGGCCCGCCTCCCCCTTCCCGCTGGAGGTGCGGGGGCTGAGCGCCCGCCACCCGGGAGCCCGGCACGACGCGCTGGCCTCGCTCGACCTGACGCTGACGCCCGGACGGCGCATCGCGGTCGTGGGCCCCTCCGGCTCGGGCAAGACGACGCTCGCCCAGGTCCTCCTGCGCTTCCTGGACGCGTCGTCGGGGACGTACCGGCTCGGCGGCGTCGACGCGGCCGCGCTGGAGTCGGACACGGTCCGGCGCTCGGTGGGGCTGTGTGCCCAGGACGCGCACGTCTTCGACAGCACGATCCGCGAGAACCTGCGGCTGGCCCGCCCCGGGGCGACCGACGCCGAACTGCGCGACGCGCTCTCCCGTGCCCGCCTCCTGGACTGGGTGCTGGCCCTGCCGCAGGAGCTCGACACCCCGGTGGGCGAGCACGGCGCGCGGCTCTCCGGCGGCCAGCGGCAGCGTCTCGCCCTGGCCCGCGCGCTGCTCGCGGGCTTCCCGGTACTCGTCCTGGACGAGCCGGCCGAACACCTCGACCTGCCGACCGCCGACGCCCTCACGGCCGATCTACTGGCCGCGACCCGCGGCTGCGCGACGGTCCTGATCACCCACCGGCTGACCGGCCTGGAGGCGGTCGACGAGGTGCTGGTGCTGGACGCGGGCCGGGTCGTGCAGCGCGGACCGTACGCCGAACTCGCCGCCGAGGACGGGCCGCTGCGCCGCATGCTGGAGCGCGAACGGGAGACGGCGGGGGTGTGAGGGCCACGGGCGCCGCAGGCCCCGCCGGCCGCCGGCCTTCCGGCCATCGAGTGCATTCTCGACTTTCGCCCCCAATCGCCACTAACTAGGCTCGGTTCATGGCAGAGCCCGACCCGAAGGACTCCCTCGACGCCGCCACCCGGGCCACCCGCAGCCTCCAGGGGCTGTCCACCGAGCTGACCGCGCGGGTGCCGCAGCTCCTGGAGGCGATGCGTTCCGTCGGCGCGGGGCTGGAACTGCACTCCACCCTGGACCGGATCTGCGAGACGGCCGCTGAGCTCGCCCACGCCCGGTACGCCGCCATCGGCGTCGTCGACGAGCTGGGCGAGGGACTCTCGGACTTCGTCACGTACGGCGTGTCGCAGGAGGTGGCCGAGGAGATCGGGCGGCGGCCCGACGGCCACCGGGGGCTGCTCGGCGCGCTGATCCACGACCCCGCCCCGGTCCGCCTGGCCGACCTGTCCACCGATCCCCGTTCCGCGGGCTTTCCGGCGGGACACCCCCGGATGCGGACCTTCCTGGGGGTGCCCATCCGAGTCCAGGGAGAGATCTTCGGCAACCTCTATCTGACCGAGAAGCGACACGGCGGGGAGTTCAGCGACTACGACCTCCACATGGTCCGGGTGCTCGCCACGGAGGCCGGGATCGCCATCGGTAACGCCCGGCTGTACGAGGCGGCGCGGCAGCGGGAGCACTGGATCGACGGTTCGGTCGCGGTCACCACGGCGCTCCTGTCGGGCGGGGACGCCGACGAGGCGCTGTCCGTGGTCGCCGAACAGGCCCGCCGGCTCGCCGACTCCGCCGCCGGGATCGTGCTGCTGCCCACCGAGGAGGGCGGTCTGGAGATCGTCGCCGTATCGTCCGAGGACCTCTCGTCCTCGCTCGGTGTGATCATCCCGCCCCGGAGCGCGGTGGTGGCGAGACTGCTCGCGGGCGAGGCGGTGTTCATCGACGACTCGGCCACCGACAGCCGGATGGTCACCAGGCTGGCCGGCCGGTTCGGGCCCAGCATGATGCTGCCGCTCCACAGCGGTGGCCGGGTGCTCGGTGCGCTGGCCACTCCCCGGTCCCGGGGCGCGCGCCCCTTCACGGGGAGCGAGCGGACGCTCGCCACCCAGTTCGCCTCCCAGGCGGCGCTCGCGCTGATGATGGCCGAGGCACAGCGGGACCGGGAGCGTCTCGCCGTGTACGAGGACCGCGACCGGATCGCCCGCGACCTCCACGACCTGGTCATCCAGCGGCTGTTCGCGACCGGGATGATGCTGGAGAGCGCCCAGCGCAGATCAGTGGTGCCCGAGGTGCGGACCGGTGTCGGCCGGGCGGTCGACGAGCTGGACGTGACGATCCAGGAGATCCGGACGGCCATCTTCGCGCTTCAGCAGGAACCGGCCGAAGCCCCCTCGGGGCTGCGCACCCGCGTACTGCGGGAGATCAACATGGCGGCGGTCCCGCTCGGCTTCAAGCCCTCGCACCGCTTCCTGGGCCCGGTGGACTCGCTGGTCGGCGAACTGACCGGCAAGAACCTGGTCGCCGCGCTGCGCGAGGCCCTCTCCAACGCGTTCCGGCATGCGGAGGCCTCGTTGATCGATGTGGTCGTCGACGCGACGGTGACCCTGCCGGACGGGCGGGGGGCGGTGCGTCTCTCGGTCGCCGACGACGGGGTGGGCATCCCGGAGGGCGGCCGTCGCAGCGGACTGCGCAACCTGGCCCGCCGCGCCGAGTCCCTGGGCGGGTCGAGCCGGATCGAACCGGGGATCGGGGAGGGCGGCGGCGGTACGACGGTGGTGTGGGAGGCACCGCTCTGAAGGCCGCCGCCCGATGGTGAGGACAGGCCGGGCGGGCCTTCGCGGGCAGGCCTGCTGAAAGGTTTCAGCGGGTCTCTGCGCGGGCGGCGAGGATCCGCTCGATGACGAGGGCCACCCCGTCCTCCTCGTTGGTCGCGGTCCGGCCCGAGGCGGCGGCCAGCGCGTCCGGGTGGGCGTTGCCCATCGCGAAGGAGGCCCCGGCCCAGCTGAGCATCTCGATGTCGTTGGGCATGTCGCCGAAGGCGACCACCTCGGCGGGCGCGATGCCGCGCTCGGCACAACAGGCGGCGAGCGTGGTGGCCTTGGAGACGCCGAGCCCGCTGACCTCCAGGAGCGCGGAGGGGCTGGAGCGGGTGAAGGAGGCCCGGCCGCCGGCCGCCGAGCGGGCCAGGGCGAGGAAGGCGTCGGGCGCCAGCTCGGTGTGGTGGGCCAGCAGCTTGAGCACGGGCGCGCCGGTGCCCGGGACGTCCTGGTGCAGCAGCTTCTCGGCGACGGCCACCGTGGCGCCCGGGTCCAGGTGGAAGGGCGGGTAGGCCGGTTCGTAGTTGATGCCGGTGGTCAGCTCGACGGCGAAGGAGGTGCCGGGGGCCGCCTCGCGCAGGGTGTGCACGACATGCAGGGCGGCGTCGCGTTCCAGCGGCCGTACGGAGAGCGGCGCGCCGTCCGTCCGCAGATCGGTGACCACGGCGCCGTTGGCGCAGATCGCCGTTCCGTGGCTCTGGACGTGGTCCCGTACGACGTCCATCCAGCGGGCCGGCCTGCCGGTGACGAAGAAGACCTCGATCCCGGCCTCCTCGGCTGCCGCGAGGGCCGCGACGGTGCGCGCGGACAGCGTCTTGTCGTCGCGCAGCAGAGTGCCGTCGAGGTCGGTGGCGATCAGCCGGGTCACGGCGGGGAAAGGCGCATCGGTCACTGAGGTCACCGGGCCATTCTCGCCCACGAAGCCGCACGGGCGTGCGGAGGGGCGCACATCTGAGTGCCTAACGCCGCTGATCTGCAGAAAAGGCCTCTGTCATATGCCAAGGGTTTTCGGGGCGCGTGAGTCACCTCTTCGGCAGGGTGGCCTTCTCGGGCCCGCAGCCGATCCGCCGGGCCTCGGCGGCGACGTGGGCGGGCAGAGGATCACAAGTGAAGGAGGAGGCGGGGCCCGTGCTCTTCAGCTGCTCCACCATGAACACCACACGCCCGCTCTCGCACGCGGTCCGACGGACTTCACCAGCTCGACAGACCCACCGATGCTACGGGTCCGCCGCGGACCGCTCCGGCGCCACAGGGCCTGTCGTGTGGATCATGCCGGGTTCGCAGGGGCCAACCGTGGTAGCAGGAAGCCCGCGTATCGTCGGGGGCATGCGTCTGAGTACGGTGATCCTCCCCATCCACCGGTGGGCCGAAGGGCAGAAGATCTGGCAGCGGGCCGAAGAGCTCGGTTTCCACGCCGCGTACACGTACGACCATCTCTCATGGCGGTCCTTCAGGGACGGGCCATGGTTCGGGGCGGTCCCGACACTGACGGCCGCGGCGACGGCCACCGAACGCCTGCGGCTGGGCACCCTCGTGACCTCGCCGAACTTCCGCCACCCGGTGACGCTCGCCAAGGAGCTGATCTCCCTGGACGACATCTCGGGCGGCCGGGTCACCCTCGGCATCGGCGCCGGGGGCAACGGCTTCGACGCCACCGCACTGGGGCAGGAGGCGTGGACCCCGCGTGAACGCGCCGACCGCTTCGCGGAGTTCGTGCCCCTCCTGGACCGGCTGCTCACCGAGGACGCGGTGACCGGGCGCGGGACGCACTACGCCGCGGTGGAGGCCCGCAACATCCCCGGCTGCGTCCAGCGGCCCCGGCTGCCCTTCGCGGTCGCCGCCACCGGGCCGCGCGGTCTGAGGCTCGCCGCCCGCTACGGCCAGGCCTGGGTCACCACCGGCGACCCCAAGCTGTACGAGAACGGCACCCCGGAGGAGTCGCGGGCCGCGCTGCGGGCGCAGGGCGAGAAACTCACGGCTGCGTGTGCGGAGATCGGCCGGGACGCCGCGGAGCTGGACCGGATCCTGCTGACCGGCTTCACCCCGGACCGCACCGCCCCGCTGGAGTCCGTGGACGCCTTCGTCGACTTCGCGGGGCGCCACGCGGAGCTGGGCTTCACCGAGATCGTCATCCACGCTCCGATCCCGGACTCGGACTTCGACGTCGACCCGAAGGTCTTCGAGCGCATCGCGACCGAGGCGCCCGCGCAACTGGCGTAGGTCGTCGGGAGGCGTCCCGCTCAGTCACGCAGCCGCAGGAACCGCGGGGGCACGGCGTCGGCGAGCCAGACCCCGTTGGTGCTGACCCGGAGGACATGGCCGGCGCGGTGCATCGCGCCCGCGTCCACGGTGAGGACGAGGGGGCGGCCGCGGCGGGCGCCGACCCGGGTGGCCGTCTCCCGGTCGGGCGAAAGGTGGACGTGGTGGCGGGCCATGGGGCGCAGGCCCTCGGCCCGGATCGCGTCCATCACCCGGGCGACCGTGCCGTGGTAGAGGTACGCGGGCGGCTCGGCCGGCGGCAGGTCCAGGTCGACGGCGACGGTGTGGCCCTGGTTGGCGCGGATGCGGTCGCCCTCGACGGTGAAGCGGCGCTTGTCGTTGGCGGCTACGACGTGGTCGAGCTCGGCACGGGAGAGGGCGAGCCCGTGCCGGGCCGCGGCGCGCAGCAGCTTCTCGACCGCCACCCAGCCGTTCTCGTCGAGGGTGAGGCCGATGCGTTCCGGCTGGTGCCGCAGATGCTTCGAGAGGTACTTGGACACCGTGACGGTGCGACGTTCGTCCATGGCGTCAGAGTGCCCGGGTGAGCTTGTCGGCGCATCCGTATTTCAACTCGTCGCTTCGTCACTTCTTCGCCTCATCGGCTCTTCGTTCTTCTGTGATTCTTCGGCTCTTCTCCTTTATTAGGTTTGATCCACAGCCAACTCGGGTTATCCACAGGCTATTTGGCAATTCTGTGGACAACCTTCTTAAGATTCAGATGGTTTCGTCAATTCTGCCCCCTTTGGCGTGAGTTGCCGTGATGTGATCCAACGTGCGGGCCTGTACTTCCCGTTCGGTCGCCGCCGCGACGAAGGCGTCGAGCCCCTCCGCGCCGACAAGGTCCTGCACGGCCTGTGTTGTGCGGGCCGGAAGCAGCACGGGGCGAGTCCGGCCCTCGGCGATCGCGCTCTCCTCGGTGCCGAGGTGGTGGTGCAGGTGACGGGTGGCGAACGTCCTCATCGCGCGTGCCAGTTCGGCGTCCACCGTCTGCTGTGCGAGGGGCCTCAGCCGGCGTACCAGGGCGGCCGCCTCGGCCGCGTCGGAGTCGGTGGGCGGACTGTGGCCGAGATAGCGGGCGAAGATGTGCTCGGTGGTGAACTCCAGGAAACGCGAGGCTATGTGCTCCACCTGGCCACGAAGTTCCCGCAGATGGCCCGAGATCGCGGGCAGCGGGACACCCGCCCCGTACAACTCGACGGCCACGGCGAGCTCTTGCGGACTGGGGACGAGGAACTCGTCGTCCCGTCCGGGCACGCGCTCCAGGACGCCGAGCTCCACCGCCTCGGCGATGGCCTCGTCGTCCTGCCGGCCGCCGAACCTGGCGTCCAGCTCGCGGCGGCTGACCCGGTCGGCCTCCTCGTCCGTCCACGGGCCGTGCACCTCCGCGACGAGCCCGAGCACCCCGCCGAGCCCCCGCCCCGCGTCCCACGCCTCCAGCAACTCCTTGATGCTGGCCAGGGTGTAGCCCCGGTCGAGCAGGTCCGCGATCTGCCGCAGCCGGGCCAGATGGGTCTCCCGGTACACATTGGCCCGTCCGCGCCGCTCGGGCGTCGGGAGCAGCCCCCGGTCCTGATAGGCGCGGATCGTACGCACCGTGGCCCCGCTGGCGTGGGCCAGGTCCTCGATCCGGTACTCGGCGGGCTGCGCCCCTGCCCCGGTCACAGCGGAGGCTTCAGCCGGGCGACGGAGCGCAGGGCCCCGGGGCTCAGCCGGGACAGCAGCCGGGCGCCGCGCGCCTCCGGGGTCACCGGCACCACGGCCTGGTTGCGCACGACCGCCCGCAGGATCGCGTCGGCGACCCTCGTAGGCGGGTAGTTGCGCCGCCCGTAGAGCCGGCTCGTCCGCTTCCGCAGCCGCTCCTCCTCCGCCGCGTCGGTCCCCGCGAAGCGCGCGGTGGCGGTGATGTTGGTGTTGACGATGCCGGGACATATCGCGCTCACCCCGATCGACTTCTCCGCCAGCTCGGCCCGCAGGCACTCGCTGAGCATCAGCACGGCCGCCTTCGACGTGCTGTACGCGGGCAGCGCCCGGGAGGGCTGGAAGGCCGCGGCCGACGCCGTGTTGACGATGTGACCGCCCTGGCCGCGGTCCGCCATCTGCTTGCCGAAGATCCGGCAGCCGTGGATGACCCCCCACAGATTGACGTCGAGGACCTTCTTCCACTCCTCGCCGGTGGTCTCCAGGAAGGATCCGGAGAGCCCGATCCCGGCGTTGTTGACCAGGACGTCGACGATGCCGTACTCGGCGGCGACCCGGGCGGCGAGCTTCTCCATCGCGGCCTCGTCGCTGACGTCGACGGTCTCGCCCCAGGCGGCCGGCGCCCCGATCAGCTGTGCCATCTCCGCGGTGCGGGCGGCCCCCTCCGCGTCGCGGTCCACGGCCACGACCCGGGCGCCCGCCTCGGCGAACGCGAACGCCGTGGCCCGCCCGATCCCGGAGGCCGCGCCCGTCACCAGGACCAGCTGACCGCCGAACCGCTGCGCAAAGGGGCCCTTGGCCTCCGCCTGCGGCACGGGCGCGCCGTCCCGCCCGGCGGACTCGTTCGCCGTGACGAACTCGTGGATCCAGGAGGCCAGCTGGTCCGGCCGGGTGCGGGGCACCCAGTGCTTGGCCGGGATCGAGCGGCGTACCAGCGTGGGGACCCAGTCCTCCAGCCCGTCGTAGAGCCGCTCCGAGAGGAAGGAGTCCCCGGTCGGCGTGATCAGCTGGACCGGTGCGTGGGCGTAGGCGTCGGCGCGGGGCCTGCTCAGCCGGGCGCGGACGTTGTCGCGGTAGAGCCAGGCCCCGTGCGCCGCGTCGTCGGGCAGGGAGGCGGTGGGGTACTCGCCCGGGGGCACCTTCTCCAGTCGCTCCAGGATCCGGGGCCACCGCTTGCCGAGCGGCCCGCGCCAGGCGAGCTCCGGCAGGACCGGCGTGTGGAGCATGTACACATACCAGGATTTGGCGCCCTGACCGAGCAGTTGACCGACCTTGCGCGGGGTCGGGCGGGACATCCGGCGCTTGATCCAGTGCCCGAAGTGGTCCAGGGACGGCCCGGACATCGAGGTGAAGGAGGCGATCCTGCCCTCGGTCCGGCCGACCGTGACGAACTCCCAGGCCTGCACGGACCCCCAGTCGTGACCGACCACGTGCACCGGCCGGTCCGGGCTGACCGTGTCGATCACGGCCAGGAAGTCGTCGGTCAGCTTCTCCAGGGTGAAGCCGCCGCGCAGGGGTTTCGGTGCGGTGGACCTGCCGTGCCCCCGCACGTCGTACAGCACCACGTGCCACTGGTCGGCCAGCCGCACTGCGACGTCCGACCAGACCTCCTTGCTGTCCGGATAGCCGTGGACCAGCACCACGGTCGGCCGGCCCGCGTCGCCCAGCTCGGCGACGCACAGCTCGACGCCCCCTGCGAGCACGCGTCGCTCACGCGCTTGAGACAGATTCACGCCGCCACCTTCTCCTCGGCCCAGCGCCGCACGTGCGGCAGATCGTCGTCCAGCCAGAAAGCGCTCTGCTCGGGGTCCTTGGAGTCGGTGACGACCAGGATCTCCTCGAACTTCGCGCCCGTACCCCGGAATCCGAGGTGGGGTTCGACCGCCCACAGGCCCGGCCGCGGCGGGTGGTCGGAGAAGCGGTAGGGGCTCCACAGCGGCGACCAGCCGTCCCGGTGACCGTGCAGGGCGTCGCTCAGCAGCCCTTTGAGGGCCTGGGTGCCGAATCCGAACACCTGCGGCGACCAACGGCGTTCGGCGACGCGGTCGACCTTGTGGGCGATCACGCCGAAGGGGTAGGCCCGGTGTCTGTTCGCGTATCCCTGGGCGGTCATGAGGCGTTCGACGTCCTCGTATATCTCACGCAGCGAACGGCGCTCGCGCACCTCCCGCAGGATCAGCCCGCGGTGGGCCTCCAGGTCGGCCAGCAACTTGTCGTGCAGCGGATTGAGGCCGAGGCACCCCGAATACCCGACATCGGCGGTGAACCCCTTGTACACCGGGGCCATGTCGAGGATGAACGGCATGCCCGGCTCCAGCTTCCGGTCGGTCGGGAAGAACTGCAGCGGCACCTTGAACCCGGCGAACGCCGTGCGGTCCCCGAACCAGGCGAACGGGAGGTGGAACCAGTCGCGCACGCCGCGCTCGCGCAGCCACACGCGCTGCATCCTGGCCGCCTCGCGCTCGGTCACCCCCGACCGCAGCTGACCGGCCACCGCCTCCGCGCAGGCATAGGCCAGGCGTTGGACCTCCCTGAACCCCCGCAGCTCCGGGGCTATCTCGTGCTTCACTGCCGAGGTCATGCCGGTCATGCCACCGTCCGTTCCCTGCCGTGTGCGGTACGTGCCCGTAACGTGACACTGATGAATGTGACAATGTCCGGCGGCTGCGTCAAGAGGTCTGCGCGACCTGTGGACAACTCCCGGCGTGCGTCTGTGGACAACCCGGGACCCGGCTGTGGGTGACCCCGGTCCTCCCGCCCCGGTGAACACCGGCCCGCGCTGTCGGCCCCGGAGATCCGGCCTCCTTCTTCGCGGGGTCCCCTACGGGCGCGTACGCCTGGAGTCGGACGCGGATCCAGCCGCCAGGGCTGACGACCCCAGTGGTCCGCGCCACTAGCGTCTTTCTCGTGACAGCCGTAATCGCTACCGAAGCCCTGAGCATGCGGTTCCCCCGGGTGACCGCGCTTGACCGGCTCACGTTGGACATCGGACCGGGTGTGACCGGTCTGGTGGGTTCCAACGGAGCCGGCAAGTCCACACTGATCAAGATCCTGCTGGGTCTTTCCCCCGCCACCGAAGGCCGGGCCGCAGTGCTCGGGCTCGACGTCGCGACCAGCGGCGCCGCCATCCGGGAACGGGTGGGATACATGCCCGAGCACGACTGCCTGCCGCCCGACGTCTCGGCGACCGAGTTTGTCGTGCACATGGCCCGCATGTCGGGGCTGCCGCCCACGGCGGCCCGCGAGCGCACGGCCGACACCCTGCGCCACGTCGGCCTCTACGAGGAGCGCTACCGCCCGATCGGCGGCTACTCGACCGGCATGAAGCAGCGGGTGAAGCTGGCCCAGGCCCTCGTCCACGACCCCCAGCTGGTCCTGCTCGACGAGCCGACCAACGGCCTGGACCCGGTAGGCCGGGACGAGATGCTCGGTCTGATCCGCCGGATCCACACCGACTTCGGTATCTCCGTGCTGGTGACCTCGCACCTGCTGGGCGAGCTGGAACGCACCTGCGACCACGTCGTCGTCATCGACGGCGGAACGCTCCTGCGCTCCAGCTCCACCAGCGACTTCACGCAGACCACCGCGACCCTCGCGGTCGAGGTGACCGACAGTGACAGCCACCCCGACGGCACCGGCGCGCTGCGCACGGTCCTCACCGACGCCGGCGTCACCCTCATCGGCCTCGACGGGATCGACACGGAGGGGCTGCCGGGCGCGGGCCACATCCTGCTGATCGAGGCGGCGGGCGAGGAGACGTACGACCTGGTCCGCGACAGCGTCGCCGGGCTCGGTCTGGGCCTGGTCCGCATGGAACAGCGTCGCCACCACATCGCCGAGGTCTTCCGTACCGAACAGGACGGGGCGCACGCCGCCGCCGTCCCGGCCGCCGCCGGCGCCGTACAACAGCCCACGCAGCAGGTCGTCCAGCAGGTCGTCCAGCAGAAGGGAAACGGTCGCGATGAGCACTGAGACCGGGACCACGGCCGGGCGCGACGCCTCCCGGATCCACAACATCGGCTACCGCTCCTACGACGGACCGCGGCTCGGCCGGGCCTACGCCCGCCGCTCCCTGTTCTCGCAGACCCTGCGGGGCTCCTTCGGACTGGGCCGTTCCGCCAAGTCCAAGGTGCTGCCCATGCTGCTGTTCGGCGTGATGGCGCTGGTCGCGGCGATCCTGGTGGCGGTCTCCATGGCCGCGCCGGACACCAGCAAGCTGGTGGTCGAGTACACCTCGTACGCGATCTACCTCCAGGCCGTCATCGGCCTGTTCATCGCCGCCCAGGCACCGCAGGCGGTATCCAGGGACCTCCGTTTCAAGAGCGTCCCCCTGTACTTCTCGCGGCCGATCGAACGCGCCGACTACGTGCTGGCGAAGTTCGCCGCAACCGCCTCCGCGCTCTTCATCCTCACGGGCGCACCGCTGCTCATCCTCTATGTGGGCTCTCTGCTCGCGAAGTTCGACTTCGCCGATCAGACCAAGTGGTTCTGCCAGGGACTGGTGTCGGTGGCGCTGCTGTCCGTGCTGTTCGCCGGGCTCGGCCTCGTGATGGCCGCCCTGACCCCGCGGCGCGGCTTCGGCGTCGCCGCGGTGATCGCCCTCCTGACCATCACCTACGGTGCCGTCTCCACGATCCAGGCCATCGCCTGGGAGACCGGTTCGGAAGGGGCCGTTCAGTGGCTCGGCCTCTTCTCGCCGATCACGCTGATCGACGGCGTCCAGACCGCGTTCCTCGGCGCGACCTCCGCCTTCCCCGGAGGGGAAGGCCCGGGGGCCGGGTCCGGCGTGGTCTACCTGATCGTTGTTCTCGCGCTCGTCGCCGGCTCGTACGCCGTCCTGATGCGCCGCTACCGGAGGGTCGGGCTGTGACCACCATCGAGATCGACCACACCTCGCGCTGGTTCGGCAACGTGGTCGCCGTCAACGACGTCTCCATGACCGTGGAGCCCGGCGTCACCGGACTCCTCGGCCCGAACGGCGCCGGAAAGTCCACCCTCATCAACATGATGGGCGGATTCCTCGCCCCCTCGACGGGGAAGGTCACGCTCGACGGGCGGCCCATCTGGCGCAACGAGGCCGTCTACAAGGAGATCGGCATCGTCCCCGAGCGGGAAGGGATGTACGACTTCCTCACCGGCAGGGAATTCGTCGTCGCCAACGCCGAACTCCAGGGTCTGGGCGGGGCCGAGGCGCAGAAGGCGCTCGCCACGGTCCAGATGGAGTACGCGCAGGACCGCAAGATCTCCACGTACAGCAAGGGCATGCGCCAGCGCGTGAAGATGGCGTCCGCGCTGGTCCACGAGCCCTCGGTGCTGCTCCTGGACGAACCGTTCAACGGGATGGACCCGCGCCAGCGGATGCAGCTGATGGAACTGCTGCGGCGCATGGGGGCAGAGGGGCGCACGGTCCTGTTCTCCTCCCACATCCTCGAAGAGGTCGAGCAGTTGGCTTCGCACATCGAGGTGATCGTGGCGGGCCGGCACGCCGCGTCCGGCGACTTCCGGAAGATCCGCCGGCTGATGACGGACCGGCCGCACCGCTACCTGGTCCGCTCCAGCGACGACCGGGCCCTCGCGGCCGCGCTCATCGCCGACCCGTCCACGGCGGGCATCGAGGTCGACCTGACCGAGAAGGCGCTGCGCATCCAGGCCGTCGACTTCGGGCGGTTCACCGAACTGCTGCCGAAGGTGGCCCGTGAGCAGGGCATCCGGCTGCTCACGGTCTCGCCGTCCGACGAGTCCCTCGAATCGGTCTTTTCCTACCTCGTAGCGGCCTGAGTAGTGGCCTGAAAGGAGCTGTGCACCGTCATGTACGACCCCACAGTCGCCCGGCTCACCTACCGGGCCCTGCTCGGCCGGCGCCGGGCCGCCATCCTGTTCGTCCTGCCCGCGCTGCTGCTGATCATCGCCGCGGCCGTGCGCATGTTCGCCGGAGCCGATGACCAGATCGCCTCGGACGTCCTCGGCGGCTTCGCCATCGCCACGATGGTGCCGCTGATCGGTGTGATCGCGGGAACCGGTGCGATCGGCCCCGAGATCGACGACGGCTCGATCGTCTACCTGCTCGCCAAGCCGGTGAAGCGGCCCACGATCATCTTCACCAAGCTGATCGTGGCCATTGCGGTGACCATGGTGTTCTCCGCCGTGCCGACGCTCCTCGCGGGCCTGATCCTCAACGGCAACGGCCAGCAGGTCGCCGTCGCCTACACGATCGCGGCGCTGGTCGCCTCGATCGCGTACAGCGCCCTGTTCCTGCTGCTCGGCACGGTCAGCCGGCACGCGGTCGTCCTGGGCCTGGTCTACGCCCTGGTCTGGGAGGCCCTCTTCGGCAGCCTGGTGCCCGGTGCGCGGACGCTCAGCGTTCAGCAGTGGTCCCTCGCGGTCGCCCAGAAGGTCGCGGGCGACGGCGCGGTGACCTCGGACGTCGGCCTGCCGCTCGCCACGGTCCTGCTGGTCGCGGTCACGGTCGCCGCCACCTGGTACGCGGGGCAGAAGCTGCGGGCGCTGAAGCTGGCGGGCGAGGAGTGAGGCCCGCGCCCTGAGCTTCCTGCCGTGTCCCGACGACCCCCGCCCTTGAGGACCTGGGCGGGGGTCATCGTATGAGCGGACAGGTGTGCGCGTAACCGTACGTTTATCGGGTCGTTGGTCAGGGTGCGTGGAGGCAACTGGAATCCGTGGCGTCGTAGCGATCGTGAAATAGGGGAATGCCGGCACCGGGTGAGGCTCAGCCCCCCGGACCGGCCATCGAGTGAGTGGCAACCGTGAGCGTCCTCCACCCCTGAAGCCCGGGGTGTGGGCCGTCCTCGTCATTCCCTCGTACGAAAGGCACACCCATGCCCACGGAAGTCGCCCTGCTCGAATCGCGCGCGTTGCGCGGGGAGCAGATGGGGCGTGTCGACGTCCTCGACAAGGTGAAGAGCCTGGTCATGCTCCCGGACGGAATTCACGTTCGCACAGAGGAGGTGGCTCGTTACTTCGAAGTATCCACAGGTGCGGTCAAAAGGCTGACCGATCGGCACCAGGAGGAGTTGACCGAGAGTGGGCTGCGCGTGTTGCGCGGCGCTGACCTGCAGTCCTTCCATGGCGACATGATGTCGCTATGGGCCCGCGAAGGGGTGGAGAGTTATCCACAGGCGGCCACGCAGCTGCGGCTCTACACCCGCCGCACCGTCCTCAACGTCGCCATGCTTCTTCGCGACAGCGACATCGCCCGCTGCGTGCGTACGTACCTCCTCGACGCCGAGGAGGCGCTGCGCACGCAGTACGCCTCCCTCGACCAGCGCGTCGCGCGCATCGAGAGCTGCCTCACCGGCGTCGGCAGCGCGCTGCAGGAGCTCGGGCCGGTGCTGGTGCGGATGTCGGAGCGGCTCGACAGTCTGGACCGCAAGGTGGAGGTGACGCACCAGGTGATCGGGGCGATGAGTCTGCGGCTGACAGATGTGCAGCAGGACGTCGTCCGCCTGGACGGGCGGCTGGACTCCTTCGCCCGACAGCTGAAGGATCTGCGCCGCCGT